>JALRDM010000359.1 GCA_023262195.1 Salibacteraceae bacterium
AACCTTCTTCTTATCAAGGCTAATATCATAGGTTGGAGCAAAATCGTTTTGGATATCAAAATTCAATACCAATGGAGTTGAAATGATGGATCGATCAGATGACTACAGTTTATTGGCCATCCAAGGTCCAAAGGCTACAGACGCCATTCAATCACTTACATCACTAGCCATTGGAGATATGCCATACTATACCGTGCAGGTAGGCGAATTTGCGGGGTTAAAGGATGTGATTGTTGCCACGACTGGCTACACAGGTTCTGGGGGTTATGAGATATACGTCAAAAACGAAGATGCAGAGCAGCTATGGGACGCGGTGTTTGAAGCTGGAAAAGATCAAGGAATTGCCCCAGCGGGCCTCGGTGCGCGTGATACCTTGAGAATGGAAATGGGTTTTTGCCTTTATGGGAATGACATTGACGATACCACTTCACCACATGAGGCAGGTCTAGGTTGGATCACGAAATACACCAAGGAGTTTACCAACTGGGAAGCCTTGAAAGCCCAAAAAGAAAATGGCGTGAAGCGAAAGTTGGTTGGGTTTTACGATATTGAGAAAGGTCCGATCCCGCGTCAGGGATATGAAATCCAAGACTTGGAAGGCAACACCATCGGTAATGTTACCAGTGGAACTAAATCTCCATCACTAGACTGTGCAATTGCTATGGGCTATGTAAACAAAGAGCATAGCGCGGTGGATACAGAAGTGAAGATCATCATCCGAAACAAGGCGCTTTCAGCAAAAGTCTGCAGATTTCCATTTCTGAAGATAGGTAAGTAGTAGGCTCAGAGGTTTGAAAGGGGAAATGCAATCAGTAAAAGTTAAATACTTGGGTGTACTGGCAATAGTAATTGTGCTATTGTTTACTCCAAACCACCTTTATTGTTGGGGGTTTTTCGGTCATAAGTCGATTAACCGTTTGGCTGTGTTCACCTTGCCAACGGAACTCATAGGATTTTATAAGAACCACCTTGAGTATGTATCAGAACACGCGGTAGATCCGGATATGCGCAGATATGTGGTAAAAGAGGAGGCACCTAGACATTACATTGACATCGACCATTTTGGTGAAAACCCTTTTGAGGTAGTGCCACGCTCATGGGATGCAGCGGTTGAGAAGTTCAGTGAAGATACGCTTCAAGCCTATGGCATTGTTCCCTGGCACATCGAGCGCATGTATAAACGTCTTGTTTGGGCATTTAAAGATCGTGACGTGCCTTATATTCTAAAAACTTCGGCTGACCTTGGTCATTATATCGCAGATGCGCATGTTCCTTTGCACACTACTGAAAACTATAATGGACAATTGACGGGGCAAAAAGGTATTCATGGTTTTTGGGAGTCAAGGCTTCCTGAGTTATACTCAGAAGACTACGACTATTTCGTTGGAAAAGCACAGTTTTTAGATAGTCCACTGGATATGGCATGGGATGCTGTAGAAGCCAGCCACGCTGCGGTTGATTCTGTGCTATCTTTCGAGATGAAGCTCCACAATGAATTTCCTACTGATCAGAAATACGCTTTTGAGCAACGGGGCCGTTCTACCGTAAAGGTTTACTCACGCGACTACAGTCACGCTTACCATGCCGTGTTGGATAATATGGTGGAGCGCAGAATGAGAGCTTCGATTATCGCGGTGGGCAGTCTGTGGTACTCTGCTTGGGTCGAGGCTGGAAAACCTTCGTTAGAGTTTGAACTAGATGATAAAGACAAGCAATTGATAGAGGAGGAGCGCAAGTTGTTGGAGGCTG
>JALRDM010000261.1 GCA_023262195.1 Salibacteraceae bacterium
TAGTCAGTCACTCCACTGATTTCGCAGTGTGTAGTGGCGCCTCCGAGTGTTTCGTTATCCACATCTTCACCAATTGCAGCTCTTACCAAGTATGAGCCCGCTAGAAAAATGCTTCCTGTTCCTTCCACAATCATGGCCTCGTCACTCATGATGGGTAAGTATGCACCACCTGCCACGCAGCTTCCCATGATGGCAGAAATTTGATTGACCCCTCTGCTGCTCATCACAGCATTGTTTCTAAAAATACGCCCAAAGTGTTCCTTGTCTGGAAAGATCTCGTCTTGCATGGGTAAAAACACACCCGCACTATCTACCAAATAGACAATGGGAATGTAGTTGTCCATTGCAATCTCTTGAGCTCGAAGATTCTTTTTTCCTGTGATTGGGAACCACGCTCCTGCTTTCACGGTGGCATCATTGGCTACCACGATGCAAATTTTGCCCTGCACATATCCAAGATAGACCACAACACCACCACTCGGGCACCCGCCATATTCGGTATACATATCTTCTCCTGCAAACGCTCCGATTTCAACCTTCGGACGGTCGTCATCCAGAAGTTCCTTTACTCGTTCACGAGCGGTCATTTTTGCTTGACCATGCAGCTTAGCGATGCGCTTCTCACCTCCACCCTCGTGCACTTTATCTAATCTGCGCTTGAGCTGCGAAATGAGCAGGCGCATATGGTCATCATTCTTATTAAAATCTAGCTTTTGCTTATTGATTGCCATGGTCTTTATTGGTTGTGGTCAAATATGTAGAATAAACGATATATGCATCAACCGCAATGCCTAAATATTGGAACATAGAGACGTAAGAAAAGTTGCTTTATGGTTGCTTTATGGTCGATTTCGAACTGCTTCAACCAATCGATCTAAATCCTCTATGGAGGTATATATATTGGGCGTAACTCGAACACCATTCACCCCTTCATGCTTTATGGATGTGGTATGAATGCGCGCTGATTTCCAAATTTCTGAACCCAAATCTGAGCCTTCTACTCCTTGGATGCCAAATGTGGTCAATGCCCCACTAAAATCAGGTGACTCAGGGCACCAAAATTGGATACCCTCAACATCCTTCACACGCTCTACCCAATATTGCTTTAAGTAGTGTAACCGCGCAAACTTCCTATCCGCGCCAATGCTTAGGTGAAAATCAATGGCTTGTCCAATGGCCATTTCAGCAGGAATATCTCGAGTTCCTTGAGCTTCGAACTTTCGAATATCCGTTGACTTTGGTTCAGGACCAGGAAAGAGTGCCCAGTGATTTTCGATACGGTCTTTATGCATCCAAAGCATGCCTGTGCCAAACGGAGCGCATAGCCACTTGTGAAGGCTTGTGCCAAAGTAGTCGCAGTTTAAATCGGGTATCTTGAAATTAATGTGAGCAAAGCTGTGCGCACCATCAACAATGACGGTTATGCCTCGTTTTTTTGCCTCATCGGCAATGGCTCGCACGGGCAATACTTGCCCTGTCCAATTCACCACGTGCTCAATCAACACAACCTTGGTTTTACTCGTAAACACATCTGTATAAGCCTTAACGATGGCAGCAGTGTCGGTTGAGGGCATGGGTAACTTTGCTACTTTCCTGACGAGCCCTTCACGCATTTCGCGCTGCATCCAAGCCTGATTCATGTTGGGGTAAACGAAGTTGCTGGTTACAAATTCATCACCCTTTCTCATATCAATGCCAAATATGATGGTATCCAATGCCTCGGTCGTATTGCGATTAATGGCTATTTCCTCCGCATCTACACCTGCAAGGTCAGCCAACTTTTCACGAATGCGCTCCCGACCTTTTTCAAAAATGCGCCACATGTAATAAGAAGGTGCTTCGTTGCTCACCTCAGTAAATCTTTGCACGGCATCTTGCACCACTTTTGGGTGAGGAGAAACACCACCATTATTGAGGTTAATAAGTGTGCTCGATGCGGTGTACTGATGCCTTACCCAACTCCAAAAATCTTCATCACCGGCAATATCACTAGGAGCGGCAGATGATGCGTTAGCCAAACGCAAGCTCATCTCTCTAGAAAAGGAAGGATCAATGAGTGGCCATGCCATAAGACTTGCGGTTGTAGCCGATGCCTTCTTTATAAAATCTCTGCGTGAATTCAAATCAAATTTGTTTTTGGAAAGGTAAAATTTCCAAACTTTTAATGAAAACCAAGACAAATAATTGTCCAGTTCCTGCGAAAAATAATCTAGACGAAAATCATCCCGCCTTCGACTAATTGGAAATTTTAATGTTATCAACAATGTGAAAAAATGAGAAAGCTAAATCTACTCCTTACGATTTTCCTGCTTTTAATGGGCCTTATATTGCAAGACCAAAAGCAAAAAGCCAGCAAATTGGCATGATTACCAAGCAATAAATAATCTGACCTAACCGAAAAAAGGGAGCGAGTTTCGTTCCCTTTTTTTATGCCTTTTTCTAGATTATTTCAATAGATGCTTGGTCTCTGGACCAAGGCAAAAAAGCGCATCCAATATGCTAAGGTTTGGAATAAAGTCAAACCGATCTGAAAACACTTGTAAGTATGGCTTGGGATCTTGTATGGTAAATTTTGACGCTCTATGATCGATAGAAACATCCGATTCATACGCCTCTGTAAATGAGTAATTCACTTTTAAGCCAAGTAGGCCGAAAATTACGTTGAGTAAATCGATGTTATGCTCCACAAGACTTTCAGTTTTTGTGGAATAAAACCGAGCAATGAATGGTTCGTAGTGTTCAAAGAAGGGACTTTTACGATAAGCGGCCTCAAGACTTTTCCAGTGCTCGCGTTGCCAGTTTTCGGTATAGCTGATTTCCACCTCGTGCATGACTCGCTTATGGCCTGTTTTTCTTGTGGGGATCACCAATTTCTGCACACCATTCGGCCCCATAATCTCCACGCGATTTCGGTGGGTTTGTTTTACAAAATGCTCGTGAATCTCAAACCGGACATGGTCTGCCTGCGCCAGCGCTTGATAATACCCGATGCTTCCGCAGTAGTGTATCGGAAAAACGGCCATTATTCTGGAACGGAGAACATGCGACTCCAGCGAATTTTCCCATCAAAAAGGGTTTTCTCTGGATCGAGCGAAAGCCATACAATCGCTGGTTTGCCCACAATGTGATCTTCAGGCACAAAACCCCAAAACCGCGAATCGGCTGAGTTGTGACGGTTATCACCCATCATAAAGTAATAGTCCATTTCGAATGTATACTCGGTTGTGGGTTCTCCATCAACGAGTATTTGTTCATCCTTCAACCGAACATCGTGCCCTTCATACACTTTGATAATCCTGTGATAAAAGGGCAGCGTCTGTGCGTTGAGAGCAACCGTAGCACCAGCAGCTGGCACGGTGAGTTTCCCCCAATTATCCACCGACCAATCGGTGTCAGGCTGATTGGGAAAAATTGAGCGTTGTGCGTTTGGACCTTTAAATGTCATATCAATGCTGGCGCTCTTTACCGAACCAAAACCCTCTAGAGTCTCCAGCGCATCGAGCGTCATTGGGAAGGCATAGACATATCCGTCTGCATTTTGTCCACCCCGATAATCCTGATAGTTCACATCGAGCTTGTCTTTCACGATGTTTTTATTGAGCGAGTTTGACGTTTGAATTAAATAGTTGTATTGAAAGGCTGGCGGGATGTACGCTGTTTCGCCATTGATGTACAGCTTGGCATTTTCAATAAAAATCTCATCCCCAGGCACGGCTACACATCGTTTTATGTAATGTTCGCGCTTGTCTACTGGGCGCACAGTAATATCAAATCCTTCGCGCAAAATCTTCATAGCACGCGCCTCAGAAATGCCCATTTGCTGCAGCATTCCCATCAGGTTATTTACACTGGGTGTGTTCCACTGGTTATTTGGAATGCCATTTCGCACAAAATTGCGTGCGTTTTCTGCACCAAAAAACAGCTCATAATTCCTTAGAAGCTGATTGTAGCTCAGATTGCTCTGTAATTCCACCGTCACGGTGTCTCCTTCTGGGTAGTTAAACACCACAATGTCATTGCGCTCCACATCACCAAAACCGGGTAATCGATTGTAAGGCAACTTCATCCATTCCAAATAACTCGGAATCTCGGTCATCGGCAGCGTGTGGTGTGCAAAGGGGAAACTCAAGGGTGTTTGTGGCACTTTGGGTCCATACGCCATTTTACTCACAAATAGGTAATCACCGATGAGCAGCGTTTTTTCCATTGAAGCGGTAGGAATGGTGAACGCCTCCAAAAAATAGGTGCGGATGATGCTGGCTGCGATTACCGCAAACACAATGGCATCACCCCATTCGCGCAAGGTTGATTTCTTATGCTTCGACCGATCGATTGGGCCGAGAAACTTGATGTCGCTCTTGCCCCAAATCGGAAACATCACAAATGGATTCAGCACCGCGAGTGCTTGATCTTTCAACACAACTTTGCCAAAAACGGTAGCTGTGATCGAGTTGAACACCATCAACATCAGCACATTCACTCCAGGGAAAATGAGCAGCAAGCACCACCACCATGGCTTTTGAATGATTTTGGTGAGGATAAAAAAGTTGTATCCCGGGATGAGTCCTTCCCATGCCTTGCGGCCAGCCTTGGGAAACAACAGGTAAAACCCGAAGGAGTACCCAAGCACGATAATGGTATAAATGACGAGATTGATCATGGCGTTTTAATTACGGAGCGAAGAAACAAACTTTCCTCCCGATGGCGGCATGGAATTTTTGCTGAACGCTCGATGAAGTGGATGGCGGTGTGAAGAATCGTTAATCGTTGCGATTTGTTGAATTATCAATTTTCAAAAGGCAATATTCAATGCTCAACTGGATCGAAGATTGATCATTGGCAAGTTGGCTATTGGCTTTTAACTTTAAGGAGATAGGCACTTCACCAGCTATAAATAAGATTGGTGTGGAATTGCATTCCTTTAGACGAGTATGGTCAGATTTGGTATGTCCATCAATGTAAACATTGAAAATTGCTAGAGGTCAGCTCAAAAAAGAGCCCGTTAAACTTAAAGACAGAAAAGATTAAAATATAAAGAAGGGGATACTCTAAACAGGATTAACCCACGTAATTTTCTTGATTAACGAGTCGTTGTAAAATTATACCGATCCAATCATTTCACCAATACCGCATTGGTCCCTATCAAAAAATTTGCGGTATCTTACACGTCACAAACCGTTAAGTCTTAACCCCATAATACAATCACGATTTGTTAACCTACAAGTAACCCATTCAAGAATAAAAAACTTACCTTTCGCCAAATTATCGCCAAATTAAATTTTATCAAAATGAAAAATATACTGACCTTTTTATTAGTTGCATGCGTTGTATTTGCTAACCATGCCCAAACATCTTGGATTAATTGGGAATTTAAAGTGCCACCTCAAAAACAAGAGGCGTTTGTAGGAGCGTTAAACACTTTTTTTAATAGTGAAACAGGAAAGAAATTACCTCTGGCTTACTTAACTGAACAAACTTTGGGAAACAACGAAGTAACTCACCATGTAAGCGTCCTAAGTGACGATGTGGATGCAATAGGTAAAATGCTAGATCCATCCAATTGGGAAAACGGAGATTACCAAGCTATGGGTCAAGCCATGACTACATTAGGCACTCTTCCGCTTCGCTCGTTTACAGGAATGCCTCTAGCACAGTCATCCCAAAAAGGAAATGGCTTCCAAATAATTTATTTCATTAATGTGCCTTTTGATCAGATGATGCCCGTCACCGGCGCATTTCAAAATCTGATAACAACAATGCAACCCATGTTCGATGAACTTTCTATGGAAATGTCTATGCATCAACTTATTGCTGGAGACGATAGAGGAGTTTCTCACTATGCA
>JALRDM010000037.1 GCA_023262195.1 Salibacteraceae bacterium
CACCATCGAACATTTGGTGGGACATTCCAATAGCAGTCGACAGCGCAATGACATCACGACTCAAAAGGGAAAGTTCCATACCCGCTTGGCCTTGTGTTACGCCGTCGCACATCGCGGGTACGCCTGAAGCAACCTGTGCAACAACACCATACTTTTCTGCAGAGGCGCGAAGCGACTTTGGATAATTTTCGTAAGTTTTATGCGCACTAAGCATATCGTTATATGCCGTGATGATTCCAAAATTGGGTTTAACCTCTCCGGAAAGCGAAACTTTTTCATGATCAGAACAAGCCGCAAAGGCATGTGCTAAATTCCCGCACGCTAAGTTACTCCTTGCAACTCGAGCATGAGCCTCATTCGTCATTAAATCAATGTAAGCCTTTCTTGTGTCCATCGATCGGAATTTAATCCGATCCGTAATCTTCTTTATTTCTTGATTCATGCTTTACTTAGCCCAGTAAATTTCCACTGGGGTATTTTCTTGATTAATAAAATAGGCAATGGGATAGGGCAATGCAGTCTCTTGATCTGCAGCGGATTGCAGTATGGATTTTTTTTCGTTACCATAGCCATGAATGAAGATTTGCTTTGAGTTTAAAAGCGCAATTGCCGTAAATGTAAACCTTGTGTAAGGAAGGTTTTCTGAATGTGTAATCATTATTTTTTCTTTATTCTTAGGATCAAGAGCCTCATCCAATTCCTTCGAATCCGGAAAAATTGATGCTGTATGACCGTCATTACCAACACCTAGTATGACCACGGTAAATGGCTGCTTTATAGAATCAGTTGTCATCCTTAGCAAAGCAGCATTCTCTTCGACAGTATCTGCTAGCACAAACGGGAAAAATTCAGCTGTTTTCGCCTTATTTTGAAGGAGGAGCTCTTTCACAATAGTTCCATTTTGGTTTGGATCACCATCTGGCAAATATCTTTCATCCACTAGGCTGATCTGCACTTTATCCCATAGTATTTCCGCTTGGCTAAGTTTAAGAAATAGGTTTTTGGGAGTACTACCACCAGAAACTAACAGAGATGCCGATCCTGTCTTTTCAATTTCCAAAGACAGCAATTTCGAAACTTTCTCTGTGAGTTCGTTCTCAATCTGATCGCGTGACGCCATGCTATTTATTTCGGTTTCGAATCGGTGGTTCTACCCAGAATACATCATCATTCATTATCCAGTCACCTGGCCCCCATGACCCAGCTTCATAGAGGACATTTGGAATATCTTCTGACTCCCAATGGTCTAGAATTGATTCAACCCACTTCCAAGAAGCTTTTACCTCATCACGGCGCATGAAAAGCGTCTGATTTCCTCTTACCACATCCATGAGCAAACGTTCATACGCCTCAGGAAAACGATCTTCAAAGTGGTCGGAGAAATCAAGTTCAAGCGCAAAAGGCTTGTATCGATAACCACCTGGTCCTGGAATTTTCACCATCTGCTTCAACTCTATTCTCTCCTCTGGTTGCAACCTTATCGTTAGTCTGTTATTTTCGATAAGCTTCTTTTCCGGGAAAATATTATGCGGGACGTGCTTAAAGTTGATCACAATCTCTGAATAGCGCTGAGCCATTCGTTTACCTGAGCGTAAATATATGGGAACACCACCCCAACGCCAATTATCAATACACGTTTTGAGCGCAACAAAGGTCTCCGTATCGGAATCAAACCTTTCAATATCTTCCAAATAAGAGGGTAATGACCCGTCCTTAGTTTTACCTCTAGTATATTGTCCTCTGATAGTATCCGACTTTATGCTCTCCGAATCATAAGGCCGCAAGGCTCTTAGCACTTTTAATTTTTCATCGCGCACCTCATCGGCATCAAGTACCGCTGGTGGTTCCATGGCTATTAAACAAAGCAATTGAAGTAAGTGATTTTGCACCATATCGCGCAGTGCGCCATACCTATCGTAAAAGGCTCCGCGTGTTCCGACTCCAAGGGATTCCGCCACAGTAATCTGAATATTATCAATCTCCTGTGCATTCCACGAACTTTCAAAAATATTATTCGCGAATCGCAGAACCATTAAATTTTGAACCGTTTCCTTACCCAAATAGTGATCGATTCTGTAGATCTGCTCCTCATTAAAACTCTCAGCAACTTCATCGTTGACCTTCTCAGATGATTCCAAGTCAGTTCCTAGTGGTTTTTCTAGTACAACTCTGGAGTATTCTGTAATATATCCCTTCACATCAAGATACTTCGCAATTGGACCAAAAGCCGTAGCTGGGGTGGCAAGGTAGAACACTCGAACGTCAAAAACGGATTTGTTAAACCATTGGTCAACAACTGCATTTTGTTTCTTAGCTGCTGTATCAATCATACCAATAGAGACCATACCTAAAAAACTAGCCAAAACCGTCACGTCAATATCCACAACAAAGGACTTCAAATGGGTTTCTAATTGGTCACGAAATTCAAATAAGTCTGGTTCCTTACGTGATACGGCCAGAATGCGACTTCGCTCTGAAATTTGACCCTCGGCCAAACGGTGGTATAATGCTGGATATATTTTTCGAAAGGCAAGGTCACCCTCCCCACCAAAAACGATGAGTTCAAAATCTTCTAGTGATTGATTTATTTTGGCTGTCATTATCTATAAAGAATAGTCAAATATAGCACTTATGGTAATATCAACAATAAGCTTATTCTATGGAACATCTAAGTAGAACCGAACCATTTCATTGTTTACATATAGACGAAACCAGCCTTCCTCCACACGCTTGTTTTTTTCGTTAGGGTGATAGAATCCAAGATCATCAGTTGCAATATTCAATTCAACAATTTTGGATGAATTGGCCTTCAGCCATATCTTTTCATAAGCTCGAAGACGCCTAACCGGTGGCACCAAACTAGCCACTTCATCTCTGATATAGACCTGAATCACCTCTTTGCCATCCGAATTACTTTCATTTTCTAATTCAACCGAAATCCTCAAAGAATCACCTATTGAAAATGTATCCGCATCTAATGCCAGATTGCTGTAGGTAAATTCCGAATAACTTAAGCCATGTCCGAAACTCCACATAGGGTCAAACCCTTCATTTCCATAGTTCACATCCATCTCGTCCGTGGCAAAATGATCATAAGTACCTATCCCTTGCTCAAACTTTGGATAGGTAAATGGTAGCTTTCCAGAAGGATTTACATTTCCAAATAGAATGTCAGCAATCGCTTTACCACCTTCAGCTCCAGGCTGATAAGCTAACAATATCGCGTCAGCCAGCTCTTCAATATCGCCAAGCAACCTCGGTCTATTCTGACTTAGCACCAGAATCATTGGCTTATTAAGCGCCGCCAGTTGTTTCACTAATTCAGTCTCATCTTGAGAAATCGATAAGGAAGTTATGTCCGCTGGCTTCTCGGTTGAAGGTCTTTCGCCTAAGCACAAAATAATTACATCTATATCCGAAATATTATATTGGTGATGCCCTGCTCGAGATTTGTAGTCTTCAGCAGTTGAAGCATATGCTCTGATTCCAGATAGTATTGAAACTATGCCTTCGTTCATTACAATACTATCTAAT
>JALRDM010000056.1 GCA_023262195.1 Salibacteraceae bacterium
TCATTCTTTGGCAGGAATAACATTGACCTTAATATTGAACTTCGGAGCTTCTTTGGGGCGCCATTCACAGATACGCTTAGCCTCAACTAAGCAAGCTGCGAATCCAAGCGAGCCCTCAACCTTTCAATTTTTCGAAAATAATTCTCAAACACTCGGTTGCGTTCTTTTTCAGAGGTACCGCTGATCAATGTGGCCCTGCGTTTTAATACGCCTATGGCACGCACAGATTCGTGATAAAATTTCTCATTCATGGTGGATAAGGAACTTATACCATTACTCGTAAGAAAACTCAAGTATCTCGATCCGAGTCTCACCAAAATGGTGTTATCGGTATGCAAGACATCATTGTGAAATACGGTGTAATTATCTTGCTTGCGATATCCGGTGAATTCTGGTGCTTGCCCATCTTCTTGCTGCTTAAACTTATAGCCAACCTCGCACTGATTTCGAATGTGCTTGATCAACACTTCCACCTTATTCAACAGATGCATGGCCTCTTCGCGCACTTCAAAATATCCCGAATCGAAATAGTATTCAATTTGTTTGAGTGTGGTATCTACCGTTTCGGAATGGTAGATTTCTGTAGATGGAATTCTGCAGTACAAGTCGCGCAAACTGCGTGAAAGTTCATTGACCTGCTCATCTACCTTGCCGAGCTTAAAACGCTGGTCTCTAAACTGCGAAAAATCAAGAATGGTTTTTTGCCAGAAAAACAACTTAAACGATGCTACTTCGGGCACATGCAACAAGTGAAACAGCGGAATCTCATTAGCGATATAAATGACCTCTTTGTCTTCTTCTGCCTCAATGAGCTTCATATTCTGTTCAATATACTTGAGGTACTCAATGAAATTGAATCCATCCTCTTTGAGCGGTTGAAACTGAAAGGTGAGCTCATTGGTCTCCGATTCCATCAATGAATCTACCGATATATTGAACCGCTTGCTGAGCAAGGCCAGCTCTTCGAAAGTCAGCGAGGTTTCTCCGCGCATTCTTCGATAAGCACTATCGGTGCTCAATTCAAGCATATCGGCAAGCTCATCTACAAACGATATATTTGAATCGATGCGCTCTTTCACCAATTGAAAAAACTTAGCTTGGATATCTTTTGAACTCACGGATTGCTTGATTTGTGGCTAAAGTTATTTATTGCAGGGGATCAATAAAAGCCGTTTGACCAATCTTGTCGTTACTATTGTAAGAATGATAGGAGTTTACTCTTCCACGCAATCCAAAAAAGATTATGCCGATATAGAATCTGTTCGTCCACAGCGGTGTACGATTACAGATTCTTAATCGATATAGAAAGCCGATTTACATATGTCAGCATACACACTCATTATTGCCGCTTCCGTTCTCATTATCCTTTCCTATTTCTTCAATTTAATCTCAAAGCGGTTTAACATTCCATCGGTATTGCTTCTGATCATTACGGGCATACTAATAAACCAGGCCATGGGAAGTATGTCAATCGGAACGGTCGATTGGTTTCCCTACCTAGAGATTCTCGGGATTGTGGGCTTAATAATGATTGTGCTTGAGGCCGCCCTCGACCTTAAACTTGAGCGCGAAAAACTCCCCGTAATCGGCAAATCATTGCTTATCGCATTGATTGGTCTAGTGGTGGCCACCGAACTTGCGGCAGCGGTAATCTATTTTTTCATTCCCGGGTTTGACTGGCTCACCGCTACCATATACGCCACACCCCTATCCATTCTCAGCAGTGCCATCATTATTCCCTCAGTGGCGAATATGGCAGAGGAAAAGCGGGAATTCTCCGTTTACGAGTCCACCTTCAGTGATATCTTCGGAATTATGCTGTTTTACTTCCTGCTCACCTTGGCTGGTCCCAGCACCGGATCTGAGGCCATTGGTGGCTTCGTCACTGGGTTGCTCATCACCATATTGGTCAGTGCCGTGGCCAGTTACGGGCTCATTTATATTTTCCAGAATATCAAAACGCAGGTCAAGACTTTTTTGCTCATTGCCATACTCATTTTGCTCTATGCAATTGGCAAACAGCTGCACTTAAGTAGCCTGATCATAATTCTTGTTTTTGGTCTAGTCATCAGCAATTCTCATCTGTTTTTTCCCGAATTCTTGAAGAAAACCATCAAGCCTGAAAGCATCAAAACATTGTATCACGAACTGCACATCGTGACGGGTGAGACGGCCTTTATAGTCCGCACATTTTTCTTCATTATCTTCGGTATTACCATCGTGCTTAGCTCACTGCTGAGTATACAAGTCATCCTCGTTTCGGTAATTATTTTAGCTACCATCTATGGTCTCCGATTGGTTTTGTTTAGGCTATTCATGGGCAAAGACATATTCCCAACAGTGTACATCGCCCCGAGGGGATTGATTACAGTATTGCTCTTTTTCGCCATACCTAAGGAACTTCAAGTGGAACAATTTCAAAGCGGTATTCTGCTATTCATCATCATCGCCACGAGTATCGTTATGACCTGGGCCATGCTTAGAGCCAACAAAAAAGATGTGGAGGATGAGGTGCTCGAAATGCTCAGCAAACCCGATGAGGAAGCGCCAACAACAACAGATTAACCCCATTGTGATCAATATTCGGGTGCGTTTGTTTTACTAACGTATAAATCACTTCCAATAATTAATGTAACTACATTATATGTATTTGTATATATTTGTTGCATGAAAGAAAAAATCATCATGGCCAATCCAAAAATTCCAACCACGAAACACAAAATCCATCACTTAATTACGGAGCGATGGAGCGCCCGATCTTTTGCCGATCAAACCATTGGTGACTCCACCATCGAAACCTTATTTGAGGCCGCCAGTTGGAGTGCA
>JALRDM010000067.1 GCA_023262195.1 Salibacteraceae bacterium
GCCTCGGTGGCATATCCTTTTCCCCACATGTGGTGTAATAATGAATATCCAATTTCTAGTTCCTCAGCACCATCAATGGATTGGTGCAATAGGCCACACTGTCCGACATAGGCACCCGTATCTTTTTCAATTACCGATAACATTCCATACTTACCTGCATCGTAGTTTCCGATTTGCTTTTCAATCCATTTGGTGGCGTCGTCCTCAGGATTTCCCTGTTGATATGCGGGAAAATATTCGAGGCATGCCTCACTGCTCATAAAACGAGTCCAATGATCGATATCACGCTCAACATTAGGCCTTAACAAGAGCCTCGAGGTCTCTAGTTTCAGTGGATAACCTACTTCTGTGCTCTTTTTCACTACCGAGGTTAGTTAAGCTTACTCAACAGTTCAAGGGCAGCACCGTACTCATTGGTATTGCCTTTTTCGAGTCCTTCTTGAATGGGTGCAAGGGCATTCGAACCTCCAAATTGCCGAAGGGCCATGGAATAGAATGCCTCTTCAGAGAGGCGCTGAAACTCTCTGAGTTGCTGTTGCCTTCGTTGTTCGGCCAGCCAACCGTTACGCTCAATGGTATCTTGCCGAAGTTTGATCATCTTCCAAACCTCATCCACACCCTCGTTATGCAATGCAGATGCCTTCATTACGCATGGACGCCATTTCGATTCATGTTCTGGAAATAGATGCAGCGCCATCTCCAGTTGCTTCTTGGCCTTATTGGCCAGATTTAAATTGTCACCGTCTGCCTTATTGATCACGATGATGTCTGCCGTTTCCATGATTCCGCGTTTTATGCCCTGCAACTCATCTCCAGTGCCGGGCATGGCAAGCATTAAAAAGGTGTCGGTGATGTTGATGACTTCGGTCTCACTTTGACCCACACCTACCGTTTCTACTAACACTACATCAAAACCTGCCGCCTCGCATAACAACATCGATTCTCTTGTTTTGGCAGCAACCCCACCCAAAGTTCCCCCAGATGGGCTAGGTCTAATAAATGCATTGGGATGCTTGCTCAAATCTTCCATTCTGGTTTTGTCTCCCAAAATGCTTCCAGCACTTCTTGTGCTGCTGGGGTCAACCGCCAACACGGCTAATTTTAAACCTGAATTGACAATTTCCAGCCCTAGTTTTTCAATGAAGGTGCTCTTGCCTACCCCGGGTATGCCAGTAACTCCGATGCGCAGTGCTGCCTTTCGTTGATTGTATACGCCATCTACAAGCTGTAACGCCTGTTCTCGATCTTCGGAGCGCATGCTTTCTACCACCGTTATGGCCCTTGACAGGCTCAGCGTATCGCCCGCAATTATTCCACTGATGAGTGATGGTGTGGCGGGAGTTTTCATTACTTAAATCGATGGCTAAACGCTACTGTTTGTTTGATTTCGCAGTCTCCCCGAGTGAGATCTGTGACCAACACTTCGTATTTATTGCCAACTCGTATGTTGTGCTTTTTCACGAATTTCTTATCAATAACGATGTCTTTGAGGTCGCCCAACTCCTGTGTAGCAAGAGCCAACTTACTGGCCTTAAAATCCATCATCACCGCTTTACGCCCATCGCCATCAGGATGATCTTTGATCTCAATGACTTCAGCATACGTATCGTATGACTCGTAGTAACACTCTGGTGATTTCTGTTTGGTAGCGGTAGTGGTGCAGGCCGTAAAACCAATGAGCAGCATTATGAGCGTTACTCCCTTGTTAATCACTTTAAGAATTTACTATTCCAAATATTCTCGCTGAAGTCCTTTGAATACATAATGCCAGTGATCAATACCAACGTCAAGATCATTGCGGATGACATGCTGAACAAGAAAAACCGGTAGAAAAACTCTGCTTGACCTTGCTCAAACTGGGTAGGCATTAGCACTGTAATGAGTGCTCCAAGCGCAAGGGCCGACATGGTCAATGTTCCAAAATGGCGCATTGGGTATTTCAATATAGACTGATACCATTTCATGTCGTCTCCCCACTGATAAATGAAATAATGCCGTCCATTTGGTAGTTCGGCAAGGAGAATAGGATCTTTTGTACTGTCTTTCAAGCGGAAGCGCTCTGAAGGAGCAACTACCTTAAAGGTTGAGAACTTGATTCCAATATTAGATTCGATATGCCGGATTTGATGAATCGCCTCCGATGGGATTTCACCCTTGAATAAGGTACTGTCCAAAAAACGTAGGCGAAATTTTGTGCAAAGCCGTTCGATCGCTTCTGTATCGAAAATTCGAGCCTTATCAAGCCTTGAATGATCGAAGCTTTCGGATGATGTGCCCAGCGTACCTTCCGCAATGCGCTGAGCGATGCTATGCTCTCTTGAGACGTTATCTTCTAAGATGGACTTTGCCTCCGCCACTAAGGCATTCTGATCTACAAATTCTTGTTGCTTTTCTAGCTCTGCTTTTAAATTGATGTTCTGCATATTTCAAATTTTACACTAACCTTTTTTGTGGCGGTTGCGCTTAATTCGTTTTATCTGGAACCAAATATAAAGACCGAAAAACGAGAGTAACATGATTCCAACGAAAATGAAAACAATATACTCACCGGGCTTCATCTTGTAAATGTAACAGACCTAATTGAAAACGGTTTAGTTCGGTTAAAAAAAACCAAATGGTCTGCTAAAAGGCGGCCAACAGAAGCTTTAAATCTTTGAATGGAAGCCTCAATGATTCTCCCAAATACTGGTTGGTAAGCGTGCCATTATACAAGTACACTCCATTCTGTATGCCGTGGTTGTTTCGTATGGTATTTTCTAATCCACCTTCATCTCCAATTTTCATCGAAAGAGGCGCTGTCACATTGCTAAGCGCATGCGAGGCTGTGCGACTTGCTCGTGAAGCAATGTTAGGAACGCAATAATGAATTACATCGTGTACCCTAAATGTGGGGTTATCATGCGTGGTGATTTTACTGGTTTCAAAGCACCCGCCTTGGTCAATGCTCACATCAACAATGACGGATGAGGGTTTCATGTTACGCACCATTTCTTCAGACACCACACATGGGGTTCGGCCAGTTAAACTTCGAATGGCGCCTATGGCAACATCAGCACGCATCAAAGCCTTTGAAAGCACCTTGGGTTGTATGGTGGAAGTTGAAACACGGACACCTATGCTGTTTTGCAATCTCCGTAAACGCGATATAGCGTTATCAAATACACGAACATCAGCTCCAAGGCCTAGCGCTGCTCTTGCGGCATATTCGCCCACGGTACCCGCACCAAGAATAGTTACCTGTGTAGGAGAAACACCGGTAATTCCTCCAAGCATTATTCCTTGACCTTCTTTATTGCTTAAGTGTTCTGCGGCAATAAGTATGGAGGTTGTTCCTGCAATTTCACCCATACTCCGCACAATAGGTAAAACCCCGTCTTCATCTGCAATATAATCCCAGGCAATTGCCGTCACCCTCTTTTGCATCAAGTTTTTAATGTAGTTTTTGGGGTGCACATTGAGCTGCATGGCAGAAATCAAGACCTGCTTGGGTCTTAAGTATTGCATTTCATCATCTGAGATAGGCTCCACCTTTAAAATGAGCTCTGCTTCATAAACCTCTTTGGTGGTGTAAGCAATTTCTGCTCCGGCTTCACTATACTCATTG
>JALRDM010000144.1 GCA_023262195.1 Salibacteraceae bacterium
ACTGCCCGTGTCGGGCTCATTTCATCTACTAACGGAGTGAAGAACATCTCATCACTTCGCAACTCCTTTGATTTATTTGCCCAGAAATTGAATCTAAAATTCGAGGTTTCCTTATCGAACAGATACAAGGGCATCGAATCGAATGTGACATACTCTATCAACTCTGCGCTTACAGGTGCGGCACCTTGATTGGATAGCGTGAGTCTTACAAACTCATTTTCGATTGTATGATATTCAGGAGTGCCATCACCAGCATTAGCAAATGTTCCAAGTCTTCGCTTTCGCTCTAATTGAGCCAAAGAATCTCTGAGAGCAACTTCCGTAGAATCAAGCTCTGCCTCGATGGGTGCAGCCACTGTTGAGTCCTCTCGGATGGCAGTATTGCTCTCATCAATAATTTCATCTGCAATTTGCGCATTGGCTATGCTATCCTGAATTCGCTGTGCTTCAGCACGCTCTGCCTCTGAGGGTTGCATCCATAAAGAGTATCCTATAAGGATGGCTCCGATGAGCAGTAGCCCGGTAATTGTATTTCTATCCATCTTCGTTTGTCCTTCTCAAAATGAGGGTGCAAATGTAGAATGCTCAAGGGATAAAACACCCCAAATGTGAGCAACGGCAACAAACTAAAGTCAGCCAGCTCACATTGCTATATAAATCGGCCAAATCCTACTATTTGATATACCGAAAATCCTGATTATCCTTAATGCTCAACAATGAGTTATAGATCAATCGAATAACGTTTTCCACGTCATCCTTTTGCACCATTTCAACTGTGGTGTGCATGTATCTAAGTGGCAGGGATATCAGTGCTGAAGCTACACCTCCGGCACCGAAAGCAAATGCATCTGTGTCTGTTCCTGTATATCGGCTGGCGGCCATTCGCTGAAAAGGGATGTTGTTTTTTTCAGCTTGCTCTATGATAAGTCTGAGCAAATTATTTTGAACTGCTGGAGCGTAGCTTACCACGGGGCCGTCACCCGATTTAAAATGACCTTGCTCGTATTTATCCATCATTGGTGTGGTGGTATCGTGACAGACATCGGTAACGATAGCTACATCAGGCCTGATGCGCTCCACAATCATTTCCGCTCCACGCAACCCAATTTCTTCTTGAACTGCATTTACAATATAAAGCCCAAAAGGCAACTTCTTTTTGTTTTCACTCAAAAGTCGCACTACTTCGGCAATCATGAAACCTCCCATACGATTATCAAGTGCTCTGCCCACATAGTGCTTCTTGTTAAGGATCATAAATTCGTCTGGGTAGGTAATTACACAACCCACATGGATTCCCATTTCTTCTACCTCCTTTTTTGATCGAGCACCACAATCGAGAAAGATATTGGTGGTTTTTGGAATTTTCTCTTCCTTTCCTGACTTACGTACGTGTATCGCTGGCCAGCCAAAAACTGCCGGAATTTTCCCATTATCTGTGTGGATCAATACCCGCTTTGATGGTGCAATTTGGTGATCAGAACCACCATTTCTCTTCACGTAAATCATACCATCATCGGTAATGTAGTGCACAAACCAAGATATCTCATCTGCATGTGCCTCAATCACCACTTTATACTCTGCCTTGGGATTTATAACTCCTACTGCCGTGCCATAAGTATCTACGAAATATTCATCGATATAGGGCTTTATGTAATCCAACCAAATTTCTTGCCCAGGCCACTCAAAACCTGTTGGTGAGGCATTATTCAAATACTTCTCAAGGAACTTGATGGAGTTTGCGTTGGTTACTTTTTCCGGGGTTGAATTCGGTGTTTTTGCTTTTGCCATGTGCTAAATCTTTGTTGGGGGTGAATGTAAAATGCTAAATTTAATCAACGTGGATTAAAAGCATTTTTTTAAGATAATTTCGTTCTCGGTGAATCAAGCATTCATACGAAACCTTTTAGGCTCAAAATAGTTACATAAAATATGTTTACCACAGGTCGAATCATTTTTACCATCTGCTTCATTATTGCATTTGCCCTCTATTTGATTTGGGCCTACGTAAAAGATGCACGAAAACAGAAGCAGTATTACAAAGGCACAGGATACATACTCTTGATTCTCATTGGAATCTGGTTGGCTTTCTTTGCTTTTGTAAAAATCACATAAACCATAGCGTGAAAAATTTCGTACGTTTTCCCAGTGCGAAAATTGGTTTATTTAATCCTTCTTCTCTCGGTGCAATCCTGCACAGCGCCTAACACACCAAAGGAGGCTAAGCAGGAGCCATTTTGTCGTGATCTCGATGATATAAAGGCTGCAGGAAAATTACGAGCCCTCACCGATGGCAGCAGCACCAGCTATTTCATATACAAAGGCAATCCGATAGGCTTTGAGTATGCCTTGCTCAAACGTTTTACGAAAGAGCTTGGGGTTAACTTGGATATGATTATGGTCGAAAATCTCGATTCAATCGAAGTGATGCTAGACCGCGGTGAAGGTGACATTATCGCGGCCAATTACAACATTACCGATCTAAGAAAGTCAAAGCTCGACTTTACACAGCCGATATTTACATCAGATCAGGTTATTGTTCAGGCTATTCCAATAGGTTGGGATACACTCTCACAAACGCAACGCGAACAATGGCTAATTGACTCCATATCAGATCTGTATGGCCGAACGGTCACTGTAAGGCAAGGAAGCTCGTTTCACGAAGAACTCTTAAAACTTAAAAACCAAGGAATACCGATATCCATCGAATTATCTGATGAAAGCACGGAGGACTTAATTAAGCAAGTAGCCGATGGACAAATTGAGCTGACGGTGGCAGACGAAAACGTTGCCAAGCTCAATATGACCTACTACCCAAACCTTATTGCTTCCATTTCAATTGCTGAAGATTTGCCCGTTGCTTGGGCTATGAGAGCACAGGCTCCTGCGCTGCTAGACTCAGCAAATCGATGGTTGTCTAAGTTTAAATCTACCCGAGCTTTTGCTGCCATCCAGCTCAAATATTTCAAGGCACGAAGTCAGCATAGACTTAAAGTCTTAAGTTCGTATAGCTCCCTCGGGGGAGATCAAATCAGTCCCTATGATGACCTTTTTAAACATGAGGCAAAGCGCATAGGTTGGGATTGGATGCTCTTGGCAGCTATGGTAAGAAAAGAGTCAAACTTTAATCCGAGCGTTGAGAGTATAGCAGGAGCAAAAGGCCTGATGCAACTCTTACCATCCACGGGTGCCCATTTCGGTGCAGATAGCCTATCTGATCCGGCTCAAAATATTCGAGCGGGAGTGGCATTTATTGAAGCGGTGATGGAAAGGTGGGAAGCCGATTCACTCGACACACTCAACCTTATCAAATTCACCTTGGCATCATACAATGCAGGCGTGGCTCACATAAAAGATGCTCAAGCATTGGCCGTTGCATACGGAGCTAATGGAAATGATTGGGAAGAGGTATCTCCATACTTGTTAAAACTTTCGATCCCAAAATACTACAATCATGAAGTGGTGAAATATGGCTATTGTAAGGGAATACAAGCCTATCAATACGTTAATCGGGTAATGGACTATTGGGGTCATTACAGAACTGGGTACAAATGAACCTGACTCTGTGCTTTAGATGCTTCTGACCAAAAGAAAGCCCCATACTTTGCAAAGTATGGGGCTTTCATTTCAGAATTAAATTGCTTAGTTCTTAACAAGCTTAAAGATTTGTGATTGATCTGCAGTTTCAATCTTCAAAAGATAGAGACCACTGCTGGCGGTTGCCATATCAATTACAATCTGATTATTCGTGACACTCTCGTTTTGATAAACAACCTTTCCGTCTATAGACGTCAAAGTCATACGAACATCACTCTGTACTTGATCAAACGTTATGTTGACAAGGTCACTTGTTGGGTTCGGGAAAATGACCAATCCAGGAAGAATACTCAAGTCATCAGTTCCAAGACAATCTTTGACAAACACAGTTGAAGAATCACTCGCACTGCAGTCCTTTGACGTGGTATAAGTATACACAATGGTGTGATATCCGTTCCCTGCCTTGGCTGGATCGAACATATTTCCGCTCACTCCTGGCCCATTGTACTTTCCTCCGGCTGGCTGGGCAGCTGGAAGAGCAAAAGGTTCACGATCAATACAAACGTAGTCTGAGTTGAATTCTAGCATTTGTACACTAGGCGTCTTATTGATTGTTAATTCAAGTGTTACTGTGCTGTCACAACCATATCGGTTTTGTAAAACAAAGGTTTCACCACTTACAGAATTGTTGTAAATCTGATTATTAATCCATAGATAGCTATCGCAAGCTTCGACCTCGTCCACACCTGATGAAGGCCCTCCAATTCGAAGATCGAGGATTCTAGTGCTGTCACAACCAGAAGCTGCCCCACCTGCAAAGGATACAGTAGGAGTATTGGTTGAACTTGTATAAGTTACCCCATCTATCCAGGTGTAGTCTCCACAGGAGTATACTGTATCTGTGATAACAGGTGATACGAAAATTGTAAGATCTAGCATGGCCAGGGTATCACATCCTACTCCATCATTCGTGGGAACCGTAAAGGTTGCCGTGGAATTAGAGCTTGTGTAGGTGACGCCATCAATCCATGTGTAACTATCGCACGCCATGATGGTATCGATCCTCTCAGGCACTGTATCGACCAGTACATTAACTACAGTTTCACAGTCATTGGTATCCGTGCTTGTGGCGGTAAACGAGGTATCGCCAGGCGTGGTTATCGTGAATGCCTGTCCTCCAGTTATGCCATTGTTCCAAGATATGGTACCATTATTAGTTGAGCTAGCAGATAGTGTCAAGGATTCACCCAAACAGATAGTGTCATTTGGGGTTACCGTGAGGTTTAATGGATCGCACGTTGCTTCAAATGTTACTGAACCATGAGTATATCCAGATAGAGCACCTGTTACTCCCGCGGTATTTACTTGATTGATTCCTCCATTGAAAGACCCTGCGCCTGCACCAGCCCCCCATGCTGAACCGTTCCAGGTATTTCCACCACCGCCTCCGGTGTAGCCTCCACCACCTCCTCCAGGTGTACCATTTCCATTTGCTCCCGCACCTCCTCCGAAGCCACCATTGCATCCATTACCAGAGGAGCCCCCAACGTAAGTTGTATGGTTTCCACCTTGAGAAACACCGCATGTGGCATTGTCCCCATCAGAAAGCCAACCTGTCCCGCCAGAACCCGAACCGCTGAAACTACAGCCTGTTCCATGCTTACCACCTTCACCAAGACCATTAGAACCGCCATTTCCAGTACCAAATGCACCATTAACTTGAGATTGCGTGGCGCTTCCTCCTCCACCATGTGCTCCAGTGGAAATTGATGCGGTTCCGTGGCCATGACCGCCACCACCGCCAGCGGCTATAAGTAGTCCGTTTCCACCAGATGCACCAGTGAATACAAAGCTTCCTCCTCCGCCTCCAGATCCGTTATTCGCATAGGTTCCCTTTTGACCAACCACCACTTTTACAACAGTGCCTTGAGCAAGAAAAAAGTCACCTACAATGGTTGCGCCTGTACCAGGCTTTCCTGGGTAGTAAGTACCCTGGCCTTCTCCTCCACAGGCACCAACAGCGGTAATTCGATAATTTGATGTTGCTGGAACGGTCCACTCTTGAATACCCTGAGTGTTTATAGTAACATTGTTTGCCAGATTGGTTGAACTGTAGGCTGCGTTCACCTGAGCCTGAGTCGGACCAAAACGCCCTGAGGCACCCGCATTGGTAAATTCATAAGTCTGAGAATGCGCATTGAACGATAGAGCAGCAATTGCAAGCAATAAGCTCCATGTACTGTAATGTGTTTTCATAGGTTTGATTTAGTTCGTAAATAATTGGTTCGAATGTACTAATCTTTCAGGTCTAAACCAATGAATCTCATTATTTAACGAATAAGGGAATGCGTTTATCGAAATTGATGTAAACTCTTGGGGTGCGCAAGGCGGAATACCTCCCCTTCGACCCTCAAGGTGCATCAATAAATGATTACTACTTCGCAGGTCACGCTAACTATTTTGTAATGCGTCAAACTTCCTGGGGTGATGTTGAATTTCAAAACAGTACGCTGGCTGCCGATGGAAACAATAAACTATGGCTGATCAAAATGGATGCATCCGGGAATCTTGAGACGAGTAAGTTGATTGCTTCTACCGGAAATCAATATGTGTTTGGCGACCTTATATATGGCGCCAATGACACGCTATATGTTCTTGGAGAGTCTAACCAAGACTTTGACCTCGATCAAGGATCATTCGAAACGGATCAGTATAAGTCTAACATGTTTGTTTTTCTAGCCGATACTAATTTCAACACAGTGCTATGCACCATAGATGATACTACGGGAGGACAATCTACCATCAACAATCCAAAAATGATCAAAGGCTCCATCTATGCTTGTGGTTGGTTTGTGGACACAGTAAAGGTCAATGGAGAAACATTTGAAGGAAGCAGCGACACTGCTTGGTGGGGCAAATTAGCTATCACTGATGCAGAGGACACCACCACGTCTATATCCGCTCTAGAAAAAGTAGATCTCAAGATTTACCCAAACCCGGCAATTGATCAACTCAACATCGAGTCTGGATCTGGCGACATTTCTGCCATTGAGTTTTATGACCTAACAGGAAAATTGGTTAAAACCGAATATGTGAATCACACACACTTCACCACCATAAATATCTCTGAACTTACCAATTGAGTGTATTTGATCAACACCGTTGGCGATGCATCAGCTAAACTTCAGAAATTGATTGTGCGCAAATAGCCACATCAATTTGTAAGTTCGAAAGCCTGTTTGCTTTTGCAAACGGGCTTTTTTTTAGTGGCCTGCTCTGCGTTCTTGCTCCTTTAAAATCATACTGTACTCCTTACCCATTTGACCTGCAATAGCCGTATTCTCTTTAGCTCTTCGAATTAAGTACGGGAGTGTGAATTTCACTGGTCCATAAGGCAAGTATTTGCTAACATTATAGCCCGCTGCGGCCAAATTGAAGCTCATATAATCGCTCATACCATATAGCTGGCTGAAGTAAACATTGGGGTGATCGTTTTGCAAACCTTTTTCATTCATCAAATAGGCCAAGTACTTTGAGCTGAGTTCATTGTGTGTGCCAGCACATAGTTCTACCCAATCGATGTTTTCAATGCAGAGCTTAAGTGCTTCATTATAATCATCATCGGTGGCTTGCTTGGTTGGTTGAATCGGGGTTGGATAACCCATTTCTTGAGCTCGCTTGTTCTCTTTATCTAGATAGGCGCCACGCACAATTTTCACTCCCACTTTAAAGCCTTCTCTCCTAGCTTTTTCAATCAATGATTTTAGATACTCTAGACGATCGTGACGAAACATCTGCACCGTTTGAAAAACAATGGCCTGCTCCTTGTTCAACTTAGCCATCATGGTTTCTACCAATCGATCAATCGCTGGCTGTATCCAGCTTTCTTCAGCATCAATGTAGACGGGGACATTGGCGTCAAAATTGGCTTGACAAATACGCTCTAAGCGCTGATGCAAAACACCCGACAACACGCGCTGTGGATCACTCAGCTCCTCTTGAGTAGATAGTTTTTCCAACAGTCGGTTTGAAGCAATTCCACTCACCTTCATACAGGTTAC
>JALRDM010000238.1 GCA_023262195.1 Salibacteraceae bacterium
GTAAAGTCGAAAAGGATAAAGTATGCTACAGAAGCGGAGCAAAAGAAAATGATTTGATATGCGTCAGTGGTGACCTTGGTGCAGCATATATTGGACTGCAAATACTGGAAAGAGAGAAAGAAGTTTGGAAGGAGAATCCGGACCTGCAGCCCGACCTTGATGGTTTCGACTATGTGCTTGAACGCATTTTAAAACCAGAACCCAGAGGTGATATAATTCAGAAACTGGCCGGATTAGAAATTGTGCCAACCAGTATGATTGATGTCTCTGACGGATTGAGCTCTGAGGTATTGCACCTCTGTAAGCACAGTAGTTGCGGTGCTCGAATCTTTGAGGAAAAAATTCCTATTGATGTGTTTACAGCTACTCAAGCTCAAGAATTTAAACTCGAACCAAGCGTATGCGCAATGAATGGTGGCGAGGATTATGAGCTGCTATTCACCGTTTCTCAAGCCGATTATGAAAAGGTAAAAGGAATTGAAGGAATAAGCATCATTGGCCACATTGCCGACAAGGCATCGGGTGCTGCCGTTGTTTATCCTCAGGGTGAGGAAATAGAAATCAAAGCACAAGGTTGGAAAAGCTTTAAATGAAAAACGGCAGCAACAGACGATGTGTGCTGGTGCCGAGGCCAAGTCCGAATACACCTTATCGGCTCTTGAGCCTACCAAAGCTTGGATAATCCCAATATTCAGTGAGGTGCCCGCTGTTTTGCGCTGATGAACATGATAAAGGGGTCAATCGGTGGAGCGCGCCATTATGCCTTTTACCCTGTTGCTGGCAATCCAGCCTTTAAATCGATCGAAAGTGCTCATTTCATGACCTGTTTAAACGCCTGTATCGTATCATCCAATGCTTCAATATAGCTTATATGACCAGCGCCTTTAATCAATACAAGATTCACATTTTCTGATAACTCGCTCAGATAAATTGATTCTTCGAGCGGAATTCTAGGGTCATAATCACTTGCAATAATATCTACTGGGTATGGAGCGAATTTTAAGATTATCTCTCGATTTGGCCTATCGCGCATTCCTGTGAGTGCAGCAATCACCCCTTGACGTGAGGTTTTCAGTGCTTCTGACTTGAGCTCGTTAATCTGCTCACGAAAAATGGCTCTATTCTTTGGTCGGAAGAGCATCGGAATAGAACTCCGGATGAACGATTGATGGTTGGTTTTGATCAGCTTCATTGCCCTCGTACGATCCGCCTTTTTTTCAGGAGTATCATCTTTTGCCGTGCTTTGATAAAGCACCAGTTTTCGCACTTGATCGGGAAACAAATCCGCAAAAGCCAGCGCCACATAACCTCCCATAGAGTGACCAATAAGCTTAACCCTGCGAATACCTAATGCGTGTACGATGGATTGAACACATTCCGCCATTTCGTCCATTTGATGCACGTATCCAATGTTTTCGCTCATCCCATGACCTGGCAAATCCATAGCGATGACTTTGTGGCTTTTAGCAAACTCAGGTATGAGGTCTTTCCACATCCATACGCTCTCTAGAAAACCATGAATCAACACAACGCATGGACCATTGCCATGCACTTCATAATGGATATCAACTCCTTTGAAAGAGTGCTTAGCCATTCATCAAATCCTCAATTTCTTCGGCTTCGATTGGAATAGACTCCATCAGGTTTATGTGTCCATCGTCTGTGATGATGTAATCATCTTCCAATCGTATTCCAAGGTTCTCCTCCAGAATGTAAATACCCGGCTCCACTGTGAAGGCCGAACCAGATGGAATTGGTGCATTCCACGGACCGTAGTCATGCGTATCTAACCCAATGTAATGCGATGTTCCGTGCATGAAGTATTTCTTATACGCAGGCCAGTTTGGGTCTTGGTTTTTAATATCATCCATGGTGATCAGCTTCAAATCAACCAACTCCTTTTCCATCAGGTGACCCACCTCTACATGGTATTCCTTGAGTGTTTTACCAGGTCGCAATAACTTAATTGCTCCATTCTTCACGCGGAGCACTGCATTGTACACGGCTTTTTGCCTCTCGGTGAATTTTCCACTCACGGGTACACAGCGCGTTAAATCCGATGCATAGTTGGCGTACTCGGCACCAAAATCCATCAAAATGACATCACCTGCTTTACACTCTTGGTTGTTTTCAATGTAATGCAATACACAAGCATTTCGGCCAGAACCTATAATGGGCGTGTATGCAAATCCTTGCGATCGATTGCGGACAAACTCATGCCAGAGCTCAGCCTCAATTTCATATTCCATCACTCCGGGTTTGATAAAGCCAAGAATCCTTCGCACTCCTTTTTCCGTGATAGAACAAGCGTGGCGCATTAGCTCAATTTCTATATCATGCTTTACTGCTCGGAGCTCATGTAGAATTGGGTTGCTCCTCAAATACTCATGACCTCTGTACTTTTCTTGACACCAATTAATCCACCGATCTTCTCTAGTTTGTGCTTCCGTATTGGCACGCCAGTGTTCGTTGGTGTTTATATATACGGCTTGCGCCTCACTCATCAATTGGTTAAAAATTGACTCAAACTGATCTAACCAATACACCGTTTTTATGCCCGAAGTTGCGTACGCGGCTTCCTTGGTTAGTTTTTCACCTTCCCAGATGGCTATGTGCTCGTTGGTTTCTTTTAGGAAGAGGATTTCGCGGTGCTTTTCATCATGACAATCAGGGAAAAGAACCAAAATGCTTTCCTCTTGATCTACTCCGCTCAACCATAAAATATCCGTATGCTGTTTAAACGGGCGTGTGCTATCTGCACTTGTAGTAATGATGTCGTTTGAGTTAAATACTGCCAAAGATCCTGTCCTTAAACATTGACAAAATGCTTTCCGATTATATTCAAAAAGAGACTTATCTAGAGAATAATACTTCATGCCTTGTTTTTCTTGCAAAAGAAGTAGATTCTTTAATTCCGTCAATTTTTGCGTTGTCGAGCATAACTTTGAACATTCATGTATGACCGCATTCACTTTATATCTTATTGGCCACGATTTAGCGGAATCACCCAGTCTAGTGTAATTCCAACAATTGCTTACTTGATCAAGCAGGGAATAGCGAATCATATTTTTCTTTATACCAGGGAAATCGACATTTCGAAAAATCAAAAACACGAAATGTTAAAAGTAAGTTGGTGTCCTGCCTTAATTGGCAGATTCGAAAATTCAGGATTGCAACTTATTGAAACAACTATTTCATTCTTGAACCTTATCCGCAATGAACCAAGGCAAAAAAGCTTAATAATTGCTCGAGGAGCTACTGCTGGAGGAATCGCATGGTTCATAAGTAAATTAACAAGAATTCCCTTTATAGTAGAGTCATTTGAACCACACTCTGCATATATGACCGAAAGTGGTGTTTGGCCCAAAAATAGCTTGAAGGCAAGGCTACAAAGGTATCTAGAAAAAAAACAGATAATTAATGCTTGTGCCCTAATAACAGTTTCAAGGGCCTATACTGAGTTGCTTCAAGCCGAATACAAGCAACTAAGCAATGTTTATACTATTCCATGCACGGTCAGCTTCCAAATGTTCAACTTGAAACATCCCGGTGAACTCTATCAAAATATATTAAACGCGGGGTATCATCTTTCAGCAGACACCAAGATTGGAATCTATGTTGGTCAATTTGGTGACATCTATTACAAGGAAGAATTCTTTGAATTACTTGCCTCACTTCAAAATCAAGATCCCAATTTCTTTCAAATTATTCTGACACCCAAGCCGGATTTAGTTTATGACCTAATCGAGGACTACAAAATCAACAAACAGCAGGTTATGGCCAAAGCCGTTGATTGGACGGAAATTCCACTATATTTAAGGATAGCGGATTTCGGAATTTGCTTGGTAAGACAATCAAAACATAAGCGCTTCTGTTCTCCAATTAAGACAGGTGAGTACATGGCAGCCGGATTACCTACTTTAATTTCAAAAGACATTGGTGATGATTCGGAATTCATTGAACAAAATAATATAGGGTGGGTCGTTGATATTGCCAACAAAGAGCACCTCAATTTCATATTGCCCTCAAAAACATCTATGAAAGAAGCTGAGCGAATCCGCACTACTTCCTATCCATTTAAATCTCGGGATAATTGCTTTAAGGTGTACAATCAAATCTTCACGTAGAATCTATAAATTACCCGAAGTACACTCCTAAAATCATATGCCTTTAGGTAGGTTTTGATCATAATCGATGCCGTTTTATTCCTAAAAATCTTTGCTTGTTTTTTAGATATGTGATTGAATTTTAAAATCCGCGCATATGACTGATAATATCCTTTTTCAATGCCAAAAATATTTGAGGTTGCAGAG
>JALRDM010000244.1 GCA_023262195.1 Salibacteraceae bacterium
GATTGAAATATCACAATCTGCCTTAGCTGGGCAGGTTCTAAATATCTATTCAAACTTTCCAGATCGCGGTCTGTACTATGGATCATCCTTCTCCTATCGCTCGCTGAAAAGCACTCCTTCAAGTGAAGCATTATACCGTCCAAAAACTGGGTTCTGTTTATCGTATGGAGATCTTGGTAATCGTCAAGTCCTGGGCTATGGTATCGGACTGCAATATGAAATGCATTGGACCCAAGAAACAAACTCCGGCATTTACTTCACACAAACATTTCGTCCAGGAGTTACTTATAATAACCGACCATTTGATGTGATAGACAACCCGCAGAACATCGTTGTCGGATCCCATTTCTCGGCACTTATGACCTTAGCATTGGGGGCGGGCTACTCGTTTTCAGATCAATTGCATATTGGCGCAGAAGCAAGTATTTGGCATAGTTCAAATGGACATACAGCTCTACCCAATGTTGGTATGAATGCATTTTTGGGTTCGCTTAGTTTGGTGTATAGATTTAGTAATGATGACAACCTAGAGAATCACGGCCAAAGCGATCCGATTTCGTCAATTAAAAACAGCCTCAGCCCAATTATTGGTATCGGATATGGTGTAAATGAGGGAGGTACTACAACTAGGCCTGTAAACGGTGGTTACTATTCAAAACAATTGATCACACTTGGCGTAGGCTATCGAATTAAAAACATCCACCGCATCAGTATTGCGCTTGAAGGATATTACGATGAATACTATTGGTTACTTAACAGTACGCAGGAATGGCAGCCAGCATCGAATCGAGCCTTAGGCTCTACCGCACTGATGCTGATGTTTGGCCACGAATACATTTACAATCGTCTCAGCCTAATAATTAATGGTGGTATTAATCTTTATAATCCGACCTTAGGCAATCAAGTAGGTAAAATTGAACTTGCCACCACTGGCAATACCATAAAACGCTATGTGCCCGGAAGGTTTGCTATTCGTTATTACCTCAGACACCCATGGAAACATGAAAACAACTGGTATGTGCAAGCCGGTATCAAATCCAATTTTGGCCAAGCAGATTTCTTAGAATTTGGAGCGGGATGGGTTATATCAAATCGTTGAGCATTACATAACCCAAGCCTGCTGAGGTTCCAAGCCATAGTTTTCCGTGCGAGAGGTATGCATCATAAATGTCCAGATCGGCCTGACTAAGCTCATACCAACCCCATGTGTTGCCATTGTCGGTGGATATGGCAAAATGTCCGCTATTAGCCGCTATCACCCCGATATTAGAAAAGAACTTAAGTCCATTCACCCCTTTTTTACCGTTCGCTTTCATTTTGGTATCCCATGATTCACCCCCATCCGAAGTCCTAAGAATCTCACCGTCATAAGTAACTGCAAGCCCATCGTTCAAATTGAAAAAATGGATCGCTGATATAAAGCCTTCTTTGACATTTAACCTTCTCCATTCACTTCCAAGCTCCTTCTTTAGCATGACTCCATTCCCACCAACCCAAACATGAACGCTACCATCTTCTTCCAATACAGATAGTGCTCTAAGCTCATTTTCAATCGAATAAGGATTCCAATCGGGCTGAATTGTATCCATCGAATAGACTACCCCAAAAGCGAGCTTACCTCCAACTATGGCAAACATTTGACTATCTGTAGATACCATTTTCCGCACCTGATGCTGGTACTCCGTGCCTATCCAGTTTTGACGTTCAATGTAGAGTGGAGAGATTGAATTAAGGGTTGTACCTCGCTGAAAAGAAGCGTTTGCCATACCCAAATACCAGTGATTGTTGAAATAAGCGGCAGAATAAATTGGCTGCCCAAACCGCTTCGATCCTAGCGCAATTTTCGCCATATCCAATCCTGAAGTTGCTATAAAACCTTTATCATCCCCCCCGACAAGAAGCACGCTGTCTTCATGCTCAAGAATGTCGCGGATTGGTTCAATGATTTCAAAATTGGAAGCGTGATACTCAACTTGGGTCGATTCACTTTCGCAAGCGATTAAAGCCAAGCTCAAGAACATGATCAAAAGGAAGTATGTAGAACTTGAATTCATTTGAACAGGCAAAAGTACATTCGCACACTATGATGGAATCGACAAATACTATTGTTGCACTTAGCACCCCTAAAGGCGAAGGCGCCATTGGTGTATTGAGGATGTCAGGTGAAGACTCCATTTCCATCGCGCTCAGCTGCCTAAGCTTGAGTAAAAAAAGTCTTCCAGCTCGAAAAGCCGTGTTTGCTTCATTCATGATTGACGGTAAGGTATTGGATGAGGTGGTGGTGGTTGCTTACTATGGACCTAAGTCATATACGGGTGAAGATGTGGTCGAAATCTCATTTCACGGATCTAGCTACATTCTGACTTCTGCTTTAAATGCACTTATCACAAAAGGAGCCCATATGGCGCAGCCGGGAGAGTTTACAAAGCGAGGCTTCCTGAATGGTAAGATGGATTTGAGTCAGGCAGAGGCAGTTGCAGAAGTAATTAACTCCGAAAACAGATCGCAGCACAAGGCCGCAATAAATCAAATGCGCGGAGGTGTATCTGATCAAATACAGGTTATGAGGCAAAGGCTTCTGGACTTTGCCAGCCTGATAGAGTTGGAACTTGACTTTTCTGAGGAAGATGTCGAATTCGCTAATCGGGAAGAATTGACCGTCTTAATTGATCAAATTTTGGAACGGTCAGTATCCCTTGTAGAATCATTCAAGCTCGGCAATGCAATTAAGCACGGTGTATCTGTAGCTATTGTGGGTAAACCCAATGTTGGTAAGAGCACACTGCTTAATACGCTTGTAGGTGAAGAGCGGGCGATAGTATCTGACATTGCAGGCACAACGCGTGATACCATTGAGGATATATGTACGATTAACGGGGTCAAGTTTAGGTTCATTGATACGGCTGGATTGCGCGATACCACAGACCAGATTGAATCTATTGGCATCAAAAGAAGCTATGATAGTATTCGCAAAGCACAGATTATCATTTACTTATTTCAGTCGGGATCAGCAGAAGACATCGTCAGAAATGAAGTTAAAGGCATTGTTGAACACATTGACCCAAGGGATCAAGGCCTTTTGATTGTAGGAAATAAAACAGACCTAGTTCCTTTGAAATTCTCTGCTATTCACGTTGAAGGGGAATCGTTTGATGTTTTTGGTGTGATTGCAAATAGCCGTTCTTCGGTAAGCTCAATTGAATCTCATCTTTATAATAAGGTGATTGGACAAGCAAGTTCAGACGATATCATTGTGACCAATGCAAGACATATTGCCGAACTTGAGGCGACACAGAAAGCCCTAGAAAGAGCCAAGTCGGCTGTTGAGTCAAATATTTCAGGTGACCTAGTCGCAGCTGACATTAGAGAGGCTCTTCATCACCTAGGAGCCATAACTGGTGAAGTTACCACCGAAGATCTCTTAGGTAATATCTTCAGCAACTTCTGTATTGGGAAATAACCCGCAATATTCTCATTAATGAAGGTATTGTATTTATCGACAATAGTGTCTTAATGATTCCTTCATTGGAATCTATCTTTAAGCAAAGCAGTTGTATTTTAGTTGATTAAATGCAACCAGTGTCTCGTATTGTAAATCTAACTACACAACTAAGGTTGAGTGTTGCGCTTTTTGGATGCATCATTTTAGCACAGCATATTGGTTTCAGCCAGTCTATCACAAACGAAGGAAATGACTTTTGGTTTGGGTTTACCGAACCGGTAGATGGTCAAAGCACGGTGGCAATACCTCAAGACACGACCATTGTTTTTCAAGCCAACATCTCCTCTCGCTTTAATACAACGGGCATTATCGAGGTGCCCGGAAGTAATTTTTTTCGAACGTTTAGCGTAACACCAAACTCTGTTACCAAGATCACCATCCCAGATAGTCTAGCTTGGATTTTCACTTCAGATTCATTAGACCCTAGAGCTATACATGTTCGTTGTGACGATGGGTGCGTGGTTTATGCCAACACTTATCATGCGTTTCGAAGTGAGGCGTCATTAATTCTTCCAAATAGAGCCCTTGGTTCTGAATACTATGTAATGACCTCATACCCCGTGATGGCGAACTTCAATGTAAATGGGGCAATAAATCCTGGTCCATGGAGATCTGAGTTCATGATAGCCGCTCCTGGAGAGTCAGTAACTGTGGAAATCACTCCTTCAGGCAATACAAGAGGTGGAAATCTTGCCAACGTCCCATACACGGTTACATTAGACTCGGGTGACCTTTACCAAGTGCAAGGCGACTCAATGGATGACCTGACCGGAAGCAGAGTTCGCTGTATTGACCCAGATGCTCGTATTGCCGTATTCGGAGGTAATGAATGGTCTCAGGTATTTTGCGGCACTACGCTAGACCCACTCTATGAAGCCATGTTTCCAGTCACATCTTGGGGTAGAGAGTATATATTGGTGCCCACACCTGGAGTTGGCGCTGATGTATTTCGCGTAGTAGCAGAAGAAGACAGCACTGAAGTATTTAAAGACGGAGTCTTGATGACAACGCTAAATTCAGGCGAGTTTTACCAAGACACACATCAGGTTGCTCGACTAATAAGTTCAAACAACCGCATTAGTGTAGGTCAGTTTATGGTGAGTAATGGATTTGCGACATGTAGTAATATCACTGAGGGAGATCCTTCTATGGTTATAATAAACCCTAATGAACAGATGTTTCTTGACAGCATCACATTCTTTGCCGTAAGCGAAGTTGCTATTGCGCTGAACAATGTGGTCATCATTACCAGGACCAACGATACTAATACCATAGTTTTAGATGGAGTGCCAGTTACCGGATTTGAAGTATTGAATGGCGACTCAACGTATGCACATACTGCAGTATCTATTGATACGGGTAGTCATAATCTATTTACTGGTGGGTGCGGATTCCTAGCCTACTCTATCGGTCTAGGTTTTGCGGAGTCATATTCCTACGCTGCAGGTGTTCGATTGACCAATTTAGAGGGTGGTGTAGAATTCTCGAACATATCTGCCAACAGCGATACCATTTGTCAGTTTGATAGTATTGAGTTTAGTGTCGATGCCATTGGAAACCCATTCTTATTTGAGTGGAATTTAGGGGATGGAACCACAAGCAATCTTCCAAATCCTATCCATGCCTTTGATTCAGGTGGTGTATATTTCATAGACGTGATTATCACATCGCAATGTCGCACAGATACAGTGCAGGATTCCGTATTTGTAGTTCCTCTCCCTGTTTTCGACTTAGGTGAAGATACTGTCATCTGTCTTGAAGATACTTTCAGACTTTTTGCTGACTCCACTGCGTTAAGCTATTTATGGAATACGGGGGATACTGCAGACAGAATCACTGTTGATACCACCGACACTTATGTTGTAACCGTATTTAATGCTCGGTGCCAATCACCCGATTCGATCCATGTAGAATTCAGGCCTACCATCAATTCGCTTACCGTTGCTCCAGTAGATACGAACAAGAGAGTGTGTGAGAATGATCCATTCAGATTCACAGGAATAACGAGTAGAGACGTTGAGCAATGGTCGTGGAAATTGGGTGATGGAACAACAGAAGCAAACCAAGTCTTTGACTACGGCTACATAGAAAGCGGCTTTTACCCTATCGAACTGCAAGCGGTATATCCCTGTGGCAACTTGAGTTACATTGATACCCTCTATGATACGGTATTTGTAACACAAACCCCAACACTTAACCCGCGTCAAGATACCTTTTCATGTGTTCCAGAAATAACCCTGCGCCCTCTAAGTGCAGAAAATGAGGCATACACTTACACTTGGTTTACTCCAAATAATTCTACGGGTATCGAAGGATACGAAATTATCACCTCTGAAATCGGTGAATTTAAAATCGTGATTGATAACAATGGATGTGCGGTCACCGATTCATTTAATCTCGATTTCGGTAATGAATTCATTATTCCGAATGTATTCAGTCCAAATCAGGATGGAATTAATGATATTTTCCGTATTCAGGCTACTCCTGAGTGCAATGAATTTGATGAGTTGAGTATTTACAATCGTTGGGGTATGTTAATTTTCTACACTTCTACGCCTTTGACCTCAGGCTGGGATGGGCACAGCTTATCAGGTGAGTTGCTACCCAACGGCACTTATTTTTATATGCTCACAGGTCCAGATGGCTCGTTTTCAGGCACCATCAATTTAATCTCAGAATAGGGAAAGCTCTAGCTACGTTCCTCATGGTAAAACACCTTGTAATACTTCATATTGCGAGTCTCGTCAAACCCATGTTCAATTAAGTCCCGATTTCCATGAACATATAGGTGGAAGTTTTTATCGAGTTTGAGTACACTTTTAAAAAACTTTTTATTTCGATTAACCGCAGATTTAGATGAGGCAAACTTGTCATCGATTTCTATCTCTTTTCTTGCAGTGTAGTCTGTCTTGAACTCTGAAAAGGAATCGATTAGATCCGGCTGTTCCAAAACCTTTTCCGCATATTCTTTCACATCAATTTCATCACCTTGTGAAAAATAACCGGATGATCGATTGAGCAGCTCAATCTGGGCGGTGCGGTCAATTTCAAACTCTTCAGGTAGTTTTTCCATGACAAAACTCTTACACATACTCATGTAGTTTTCAGTCATTTTATATTCTGAGTCGCTCGAAACCACCTTTAGAAACTCATCCTTCCAATAGAGCGCTTCATCATCTGAATTTTGTCGATCATGTGTAAGCAAAGCATAGCCATTTTCCTCATCCACATTGAATATTAGGCATCCTTTATCAATTCTATTCAAATCTATTCCTGCATTCAGCTCGATATTAAACCGATCGCTATGTGGATCAACGTTTAGGAATGTGCTTTTTGATTCAGATTTGAATAAACCGACCATTTCGCATGGTTCATCATCAAGCAAAACACCTTCAAAATAGACCACATAAAACTCTCCTCCTTTAATTCTTGGATGCACTGAGCAATCATAGAGATGTTGCGCTAAACTTTTAGATGCTTCAATAAAATTGACTGAGGTAAGAAACAAATCTTTGGAATAAGTATAGGCCTCATTCATGGCTAGATCCGTATGATGGTAGAATTGGTGATAGTTATCAGCTTTGAAAGGTTTCATGAAGAAGGAAAGAAGTTTTTGTTCCTCATCCTCCTCCAACATTCTCACATGGTTATCACTGAGAACCAACGCTTCGTCAAGTCCTTTGTTACCAACTTGATGAATCAACATTTTCTTAATTCGAGCTTCTTTAAACGAATGCATGACTATAGCTTTTAATCATGCGAAAGTGTCGATTGAGGATAGGATTTCAAAGCATTAGGTAAAATATACACTAATCAAGTCGAATTGATCACTAGTGGCCCTGGCGGGCCATTGTTGGAGAAATGAACTCTCGGCAAAAAGACCGTTTAATTGTCGATGAAAATCAAGTTCTACGTCCAATGGATGTGAACCTTAAGCCCAACCCCATTAGAACAAAAAGCAAGGGTGCTGCTGACAGAAGCCAGGTGTTTCGGGTGCTTTTATTCCGTGTCGAAATCAAGCTGGCCGCTGTTGTTTCCAACTTCATTTCTAAGGCGTGCTGATTGGTGAGACAGTCATTCTGAATACTTGCTACTTGCAACTATTTCTGCCGCTTTCTTTTCGCTGCGCGAGTTGAAAAGCTTGGTTAGACGGTCTGTATAAAGAGCTGTCAAGTGGTTCTTCCAAAGTCGCAGCCGTCTTTAGTTGGTATGCTAAGATGCTATCTGTACTATGCACGATATTGAAGCTATCTGCAAGACTGTATGAAAATCCCAAGTCGAGTTTAGCTTTTGTAAACTGGCCGTGGGTTGGAAAGGATGTAAATGAAGACGAGGACTAATAATACCTCTCTTTGTAAAATCAAAAAAGCCGAACTGTAGAAAATTGGTCTTTTTTAATAAATCTAAGACTGAACTAGGTTATAATTTAGGCTTGATTATTTCCATTCGCCTTTTTGACATCCTTCTGCTTCTTTTTCTCTGTTTAACTGAGTAAGTGATTTTTTGTCATCTGAACCGCTAGTGTAATATCTTTTTCCTTCCTTGGTTGTGTAACATATTTGCACATACAAACCAAAAATTTCATCAAACTCTCTCTCAATAGTACTAACATTTTTTCTCCCCGTCAAAGAAATCTTACCTGATCCTATTTTTTCTCTTACGTCTGACAAGGTTTTATCTATATCCAGTCTATGTATAGTTTCTCCCCTTTTAGCCTTTAATGCCATATCCGAAGAATGTATATTTATTCTTAAATGTGGAAAGTGATCATTAAACTGCTTCATCAGGGTTTTTAATTTTTTTGACCCTGTGGTGGTAACTTCTCTTGCCATTTTAAACTATTTTTTTGCATCTCTCCTTGCATCACCAAGGGTAGAATCATCATTAATTAAATGCTTGCCTGATTTATCTTTTACTTGAACTTTGGTGCCAAAAGTTGATTTAAAAAGCTTTTCAACTTCTTTTACTTTCATATTCCCTTTGATCTTAATTTCTTCATCTGAAGTAGTATCTACTTCCATACTAGTCTTTTGATTCAACTTAGCCAGAGTTAGGTCGCCATCTGCAATCATATTCCCTTTATAGAACACTAGGGTAAGTTCAAAACTGTTTTTAAACTCCTTGCTAATTGTTTTAAGTTTTTTATTACCTGCAACTGAAAATTCACTTGAATTAAAACTGTCAATTATATTATTAAATATTCCCATTTAAAATAAATAAAAAAAGCTAGGAAATCAATCCTAGCTATTAACAAGTTATTAACTGTTTCCAGCCTGTGTGAGTGTCATATCGTTTTTGGCGAGTTTTGATCCGTCAGCATTTTTAATCTGCACTTTAACTCCAAAAGATTCATTGAAATATTTTTCCACATTTCCAACTCGAGATCTATTTCCAATATCTAAATCTCCTCCACTGTAATT
>JALRDM010000293.1 GCA_023262195.1 Salibacteraceae bacterium
ACAATGGAATATTGGAAATAAAGGGTAGATCAATCCCTGAAAATGCAGTTGAGTTTTACAAGCCATTGGTAGATTGGATTGGAAACTATGGTGATGCTGCAAAAGAAAACACAGAGGTGAATGTGCAGCTAGAATACTTCAATACCAGCTCATCGAAATGTATTCTTGACGTGTTTAAAAAGCTTGAGTCTATTAATGGCAAGACTAACATTACCATTAAGTGGCATTATGAAGAAGATGATGAAGATATGCTTGAAGCTGGTGAAGACTACCAGGCTATTATCAATATCCCATTTAAGATGATTGAAATGGAGGAGATGTAAAGTCAAACTCTAATCGACAAAAAAAGGCACCTACTTCAAATGAAATAGGTGCCTTTTTGTTTGAGAAAGTTCCGTTTTGGCTTTTTAGCTTCCCGATGCTGTTTTAGCCGTGGCAGTCTTCTCCACCTTTTTCGGTTCTACCGCCTTGATGGAAGGCCCCGCCATAGACTCAGGAGCATCCGTTTTAGAATCAGTTGATGCATTTGCCTTGTCACCACAGCTCTTTTTATTTGATTTTGAGCAACATGCAGGCTTATCCTTAGCACAGCAAGCTTTTTTTATTTGGCTCTGGTTCATTTCTGCGGTTTGCGCAAACCCTAAGCTAGATATGGCTATACCTGCAGCAAGTAAAATTGATTTTCTCATTTTGTTATCTATTTAATAGTTCAATAACTTCTTCAGCGGAAATTATCTGTCCGTTATTTTCTCCAACGACTACCGCCCCTTGAAATCCTTTCGAAAGTAATTCATCTTTATATGATCTCGCATCTTCGACTGTATTAAACTCTCCAGTTAAATACAACGTTTGTCCATAGCCCAAATCACGTTGATCAATTCGGCCTATCTCCATCATCATGTTGAGCACGTCCGTGGGTATTTCACCTGAGTAAGAACCAATCTGAACTTTAAACTTAACTGATCCGAAGTTTTTCGACATCTCGGGAGCCCTATCGCCACCAAGAGCTTCACGTTTACCATCCTGGAATGTGGCTACATGTGAGCCATAGAATCCCTTTTCAATCATGTCAATTTTTCGTGAAGCAGCCTCCTGATAAGAGGTTGACGCTCCTACGTAATATCGAGTCAAACCATCCTCGGTGGTAACAACCACTAGATCAGGAATGCCCGTGAAGATATCATTTGATAGCTTATTTGCATAAGCTCCAATTTGTACTCGGTATACCTTGGCACCACCGAATCTGCTATCGTCCGTTCGCGCTACGCTGCGCTCATCAATTGGTCGATCCAAGGTGTAATCACTTTTATTTAAGATTAATCTACCTGATCGTGGTAGTCCTTTGTTTTTAGCAATTGCCTCTTCAACGGAGAGTCCAAGGGCTTTTGTAGCTACAATGTCTTCTTCTAATGTGGTAATATCTGATTCTTTACCTGAGGCACTCATTTCAACAATACCCACAGTGGCAATGCCTTGTTGCTCCAAATCTAATTTTACCTGAAGTGCTTCTTCAAGCGTTTTGATACCAGCCATTTCAATGATGGTCTCACCTTCATCTGTTTCTCGCGTGGTCACATTCGGATTACTCAATAATATGTTCGCCACACTATCGCTAATAGAGTCCATGCTTGCGATCCTGACTGTATAGCCCTTCGACCTTCTGCGCGTTTTTCTTTCGGAGGTTTCTATGGAGTAGCTGTTGTTGGTGTATTGAGAATATCTTCCGGAAGCATCTGTCCATTCCAAATAAAGCTCCTCGATAACTTCATCGGTCAATGCGATTCCGTTTGAATCCACAGGAGCCCCCTCTGGAGTATCCAACTCAGAGTCCATATAATCTGCGACTCCATCCCCATCACCATCTAATGGGCAGCCTTTATCATCTACCTCAACAGACAATGGTGTATTTGGGCAATCATCCAAGAAATCAGGAATACTATCGAGATCTGTGTCATCATTCTCACCAACAGGAAACTCCGGAGTTTCCTCGTGTGGTATTGGAGTGAGATCGTAAGTAAGTCTGGCGAACGTGTGTAAGAACCTATCTGTTTGTGGATTACCCTGTCGCACAGTCCTAGAACCTGGGGTGATTCCATCGATGTAATCTGTGAATGTCCAATGATACTCAAGTCCCATTTTGAAACTCATTTTTTCGTTCATGTGCAGGTTAAATCCAGCGCCCACTGGTATTGCAAATGATCGTTCGGCATAATCACCAAAACCATCGCGGTTGAGTTCTCGAACATCGGTTTCATAGACATAATCGCGCGTAATCTCAATGGCATTCACAGCATCAACCGCGTTCTCATCAACGTTTCTGATGGTGCCGTCACTCCAATAGTTATAAGTGTTGCCATAGCTGTCGATCAGGTCTGTCTTTGTCTGAAACTCAAATACTTCAAACCCAAGTGAGATGAAAGGCTCAATTTTTCTATCTTGATT
>JALRDM010000338.1 GCA_023262195.1 Salibacteraceae bacterium
CTTGATTAAATTCGGCAAACAAAGTAACGACAGCGTGCGCTTATCCACATCTTCGATTTTACTCTCTGCTTTATTACCTCTGTTGGGTTGCGCTCAAAGTCAGATGGATATACCCCATGCGAACGTCAGCCTAAATATTGATGGCGACCTTGCCGATTGGAAAAATTATGCCCATAGCCAAGGTAAGTGGAATTTAAAACGGTCGAGCTCAGAGCCATGGCACAGCCCAAAACGAAGTAGGTTGATTAATGAGGCTGATGAACCCACGGGAAGCATTGATTTGTCATCTACTTTTTATATCGCTTGGAGTGATAGCGGTCTTGTACTTGGGGCTGAGGTTGAAGACAATATTTTGGATGTGGTGGAAACGGAACATTTAGATGAGCGTTGGTACAATAAGGATGGTGTCGCATGGTTTTTTGAACTGCCTTACGATACCATACCGGAGCGTTTCGCGGCTGGGAGTGTGGCCTTGTGTTTTATAGCAGATACATCATATCCTGAGTATGGCGCTTGGATGCGCTACGGAAACGACTCGGCAGATTACCTAGAGCAGGCCATTCCAAAGGAAACGCAAGAATACTCGGTGAAGGTCACTACCGATGGATACATCATTGAAGCGTTCGTTTCTTGGGAGCTATTTCGTAAATACGGGCAGTTTAGCGAAGAAATCACAGAGACACTGGGATCCATGATGATTGTAAATTGTGATCCAGATGGTGGGGAGTATGGAGGGCATTTGCTTATTTATGGCAAAGGTGATAATGACGCAACATGGACTCAAATCACATTTTCAGAATGAGAAGCCTACACCTCTTGGTATGTATTTGGTTGGTGGCAACCGCACAACTCTTTGGGAAGGCGAACGCTACGTTGCCCGAATACAATGTCTTTGATTTTGGAGCACGTGCCGATACCAATTATTTGTCTACTGCGGCTTTTCAATCGGCCATAGACTCTGCCTTTGCCTCTGGGGGTGGGGTGATTCAAGTACCAAGTGGTAGCTTTAAGATCGGCACCATTGTGCTTAAATCAAACGTTACACTCAATCTTCAGGAGGGAAGTGTAGTCTTCGCCAGTCCAAACATCAACGATTATCGCGCTCCATTCGAACATGCTAAGCATCCGGTATTAATCTACGCTAATGGTGCTCAAAACATTGCAATTACGGGCAGTGGATTGATAGATGGTCGAGCCAAGCACGTTTATGAACCGCTGAGAGAAATTGATTCATACATCGTGAATGAGACTGAGCTGGCTAAGCAGTCGGGAGTTGAAATGAGCCGTTATTACATCGTTCCTCCAGATGTAAACCTGATCACTTTGTTTGATTGCGAAAAGATTCAAATTGAAAATGTTTCTATTCAGAACTCTTCCTTTTGGACCTTGCACCTGCTGGAGTGCACGGATGTGAAAATCACGGGGGTAACTATTAATTCGAGTCTAGAGAAAGGCGTCAACGCAGATGGCATCGATTTAAACTTATGTCGCAATGTGGAAATAAAGCAATGTACCGTGCGTACGGGAGATGACGCTATTGTGATTAAATCAAGAGCGGACCAGCTCACTGAGAATATTCAAGTGAGCGATTGTGTGGTAGCTTCATCGAGCTCTGCGTTAAAAATTGGGACCGAATCGCGCGGTACAATTCGCCAAGTAGTTTTCCAGAATTGTAAGGTGGAAGACTCAAACCGAGGATTAAGTATTGTGGTATTAGATGGGGGAACGGTGTCTGATGTGGTATTTTCAAACATTGATGTGGAATGTAGCAGAAGGCACTTCAATTGGTGGGGTGACGGTGACCCTATTCATGTGCGCCTTTCCAAAAGGCGATCTAAGTCAAAAATGGGAAAGATCTCCAATATTGTTTTTCAAAACATCGATGCTGTGGGCGTTGGAACCAGCTTGATCACCTCTGATACTGCAGGAAGAATTGATAACTTTCAAATAAAAAATGTTTCATTGAAGATGAGGCCTGAGAAAGTTCCAGACATGAGAGCAACCGATGCATTGGCCATTTCCGGAGTCCGAAATCTCACCTTGTATGAGGTCAAGGTGTCTTGGCAGACAGATACTCCACAACCCACTTGGAGGCACTCATTAAACCTTGACCATGTCTCTGGAGTTGAAATCATTAATTCAACAAGTGAGAATTTTCATGAACAGAATGATTATTCACACTTAAATATTGAGGCGAGCCAAGACGTGAGAATTAAACGCTTTAAGTCAAATATATCCAAGGTCTCATCCCTTTCTTTGTTGGGAAGTGATAAAGAGGTAAATCATTATCAACTTGATGCATCCTCAGCATATCAGTTATTGGACTTTAATTTGAGTGAACTTAAATGATGTGTTTGATAATGAGAATATTAACGCTGGTAAGCGTGATCTTGAGTTTGACCGTTCCATCCATTTGTCAGAATACAATCAAGCAAGATACATTTCGATTCCACCCTGAGGGGGCTATAAATTATGATGTTGAAAGCATGAAGTATAAGTCTTACGAGGTTACACCAAGCGCCAATCAGCTGGTGTTTGAATTTATTTCATACAACAATGGTGAGCCAGGAAATGGCTCTGAGGCCAAGTCGATTGTGGCTTGGCAGATTCCCGCAAACCAAAATGAGTTTAGTATCGAAGCAGATCAAGGGCTTTCGCTGAATGGAGTTATGATTTTTTATGGTAGAACCATGGATTGGGGGATTCAAAAACTGTCTAAAGCAAGCATTAGTGGCAAAAAACTTTCTGAGACTGCTTGGCAAGTAGAGTTTGATGTAGAAAGCATTGGAGCCAAAACAGGAAAAAGATATGCCTATACGGGCACTGAAACCTTCACTTTGAGCCAATGATGCGCTGCCTCTACTTATGTCTGATTCCTCTTCTTTTGGTAGCGTCAAATTCATGTCGCAACAATTGCGAAGCCATCGAAATATCAAGACCTAGAGTAGAATACAGGTCAAATCCGCAGGGCATTGATCAAACAAACCCACGTTTTAGCTGGGAGTTGAACTCAACCGATCGCAACAAAGCACAGTCGGCCTACCAGATTGTAGTTTCTAAGGATTCCCTCGATTTTGAAAGTGACGATGCCTTAGTTTGGAATTCAGAAAAGGTGAAATCCAATAGAACCAATGGTGTGCCGTATCAAGGAGATATGCTGCAATCTGGCAAGCCATATTTCTGGAAGGTATGCGCCTGGGATGAAGAAGGAAACCGTTCGCAATGGAGCAAAATCAGCACTTGGTCTATGGGCATGCTCAAAACATCCAACTGGGTCGCTAATTGGATTGGATTTGACTACCATAAAGATGGGGGAGACTCAACACGTGTGCTTACTGTTCCTCAGTTTAGAACCACCTTTTCATCGGATAAAGTATTGCAAAGGGCAGTGCTTTATATCTCTGCACAGGGCCTATTTGAAGCTCAAATCAACGGCCAACCAGTAACGGAAGATCGATTCACTCCAGGCTGGAGTGACTACAATAAGCGAATCTACTACGATACGTATGATGTTTCAAACCTTCTCATTAAAGGTGAGAACTGCTTGGGTGTAGAAGTAGCCAATGGTTGGTATACTGGCCGTATCGCGGATATTGGGAATCGGTTTTATGGAGATTACCCAAGTTTTAAAGCACAATTGATCCTCAACTATGATGATGGAAGTGCCGACACCATATTTACAGACGATCATTGGCAAGCTCGACTTGGTCCTCGGCTCAGTTCAGACATCATTCATGGTGAAAAGTTCCACTATGGACTTGATGATGCAAATTGGAGCCTCGCAACTTACAGCGAAGAAGATTGGACAGGAAGGGCCATCGTGATGCAGGATCCTATTTCTGAGCTGGCAGCATACCCAACCAACCATGTAAGAGTGCAGGATACCATTAAACCTAAAGCGCTGTACTATAATTC
>JALRDM010000348.1 GCA_023262195.1 Salibacteraceae bacterium
TGCGTAGGCATAGCTACTATCACCACCCGTGCCTTGAACCGTGAATGAAATGGTATCGTATGGGCAAATGGTATCCAATCTTGGCATTTCTACTCCCAAAGGAGGCCTAACCTTTATGAGCACTTCACTTGTGTCACCTACACAACCCTTCGAGTCTTCGCTGTAAACAAAATACTGAGTGGTCACTTCTGGTGAAACATTAGTTGTTGGTACTTGAGCAATAGTATCACCGCCAATACTGGACTGCATCCAAACGTATGTGTACGGTGGTGTACCGCCAGCACTAGCAACAGTGAGTGCCGCATTACCGGTGATGCATATCATGGTATCACGATAGGCCGTAGTTTGGATTGAATCAGGAATTCCAATGATTACGAATGTGTCAGCTTCGCACCCGTTATCGTCTGTAACACTAACCCAGTTGGTATCTGCACAAAGTGTTTGTGCTTGATTACCGATTTCGCCACTAGACCATATGAATTGATATGGAGTAGTTCCGCCAGAAGCAGTGGCTTGTGCTTCTCCATCACATGTAGACCCATCAGGGCATGATGTATTCCCTGCAGTTCCTGGCAACGCAACTAATTTATCTGGTTGATCAACTGTCCAATCAAATTCCTTGGTACAGAGGTAAGTTTCTGATGTGGTTAACGTATCTGTTACGGTGAGTTTATAGACCCCCGGACATACTGAATTCAAATCCTCTGTGACGGCTGCATTATTCCATAAAAACCCATAGGCACCATTACCTCCCGTCATCGTCACATCGATACTTCCATCGCAATCACCTTTGCACAACGGGTCTACAATGCTCGCTGTTGCCTCAAAGCCTGGATCTAAAATTGAGACTGTGACTGTGTCATAGGTAGAATCGCAATCGTTGCTAATCGTGACATAATATGTGGTAGTAGTGGTTGGTGTTGCTACAGGCTTATTTGAGGTGGGTGAACTCAATGTAGCGGCTGGCGACCAAATATAGGTGAGCGTAGAAGGACCAGCTAATAAATGCACGGTATCTCCTTGACAAATGCTATCGTCTTCTAATTCGATTACCAAACTATCAATGGAAGAGGTAAAACAGAACTGCTGAAGGTTATTTGCCCCGCCTGTAGTGCCCACAAACCCCCAATGTACCATTGAATCTCCTTGAAAAACAGAATCGATCAGGTCACCCACATATTGTAATCTGTAGTCACAATCAAAATATACTTCAAGCTCAGTGGTGGCAGGATCCCAACGAACATTGAACGTGTGGTAATTACCATCTTCAACATTGGCTGCGGTAGAAGATGCCTGAATTGGGCCTGCGAGAGACGTGGCTAAATTATGATTGACAGAACCATTCTTGAAGATTCCAATATGATCCGCTGCAATGTCACCAAAGCCACCGTTGAACCAAGTGTCCACCTCAATTCCAATTGAGGTGGTAAACCCTGCACCATTATATCCCAGCGCTCCTCCTCCAGTGCCTATAAATGGAGCGCTGAGCGATGGCCTCAGAACGAATACAATACCATCCGCTCCCCCATTATTCGACCCAAGATTAACATCAAAAATGAAATCGAATGGTTCGTTTAAGTTGAGTGCTGCATTTTCATAAACGTATCCCGCTTGGCTATTCAAAGCTGGCGTCAACGTGTAGCAGCCGCCACCATTTGCTGAGGCACTTCCACCAATGGTAAATTGCGCGTGCACTTCCTGTGAAAGGAACACTAAAAGAAGTAAGCAGCTATATATGCGACAAAAAGGCATCAAAGTTCAAAGATATAAAGTGCTTACACTAATCGCACATCAATTAAATGAGCAGCCCAACCATATTAATTGGTCATTCATCTCACGTTGAAACCAGCGTTTTACCCATATATAAGTGACCTTTTGCCGAAGACTCAAATTGTGCCAAGCGTTCAAACAAGCCCCAAACGAAAAACCCTTTTTGCTCGAGCAGCTTTCGGCTGGGGATATTATCATCAAGCATAATGGCCACCAAATGTGTCACCCCTGTTTGAATGGCATGATTCTCTAACCAATCAATCATCCTCGAGCCAACACGCTTTCTATGATGGTCGGCTGCAATATAGTAAGAGATTTCTCTTACGCTTTTGAACGCCTCCCGGCCTCCACGATAGGCTGAAAGGCAACCCCAACCAACTATTTCTCCCTTTTTTTCGCAAACAAGCAGATAGTGTGACTCTTGACGAAGTCTCTTAAACCAATTGCTTCCCTCGATCAGATCAAACTGATGATGATAAGCGTTGCGTGAATTGCCGATAGCCTCATTCATGATGGCTACGATGCCAGACTCATCATCATAAAACGCGGGTCGAAACGTGTAGTCGCTGTTCATACTAGGTGTAGGACTTGCAATAAATATGGCAATTGAAATTAGAGTAAGTATTTTGCCCCACGAAATAATCAATAACCTATGAGTTCTAAAACCATTTTCGGCCACCCAACAGGTTTGTTCATATTATTCTTTACTGAGTTATGGGAGCGATTTAGTTTCTACGGAATGCGTGCCATACTGGTGCTCTATCTAACGGCAGACACCCTCGGAGATAATCCAGGATTGGGCTGGACCAATGCTGAAGCACTAGAGCTATATGGATGGTACGGAATGATGGTTTATATTATGAGTATACCCGGAGGCTTATTGGCCGATCGATGGCTCGGACAAAAGAAATCGGTGCTGCTCGGTGGCTTGCTAATCATTTTGGGGCAGTTTACTTTAGCCATAGAATCCATCACTGCTTTTTACACAGGACTGGCACTAATTATATCTGGAGTTGGGGCACTCAAACCCAACATCAGCACCATGGTGGGTGGCCTTTATAAAAAAGGAGATGCGCGCAGGGACGCTGGGTTTACGATCTTTTATATTGGGATCAATGTTGGGGCATTTTCGGCTCCATTGCTCGTGGGTTACTATGGTGAAATCGTAGATTGGCAACTCGGATTTAGTTTGGCTGGATTCGGAATGATTCTGGGCCAAATCGTTTATGTATTTGGTCGCAAGCATTTGACAGGCATTGGAGAAGCCTACTCAAGCTCTGAGGAGAATACAGAGATGATGAAAAAGCCTTTGACTCAAATTGAAAAAGAAAGGATGATTGTACTGGGCCTTTCCTTTTTAATCATGATTGTTTTTTGGGGTGCTTATGAGCAAGCGGGAGGTTTCATGAATTTATACGCCAAGCAAACGGTAGACCGAGTTGTATTCGGATATGAGATTCCTGCAAGCTTTTTGCAATCGTTGCATGCCTTCTATGTGATCATTCTCGGGATTCCCATGGCTGGTTTCTGGTTGATGTGGAAACGCAGAGGAAAAGAATCATCGGCCATTTTTAAAATGGCGATTGGCACCATTGTCATGGGGTTTGGGTTTATGGCATTGGTTGGCGCAGCCTATGAGGTCAGCGTGTTGGCGCTCGAGAAAGCCAGTCTGTATTGGCTACTTCTATCCTACTTGCTTCATGTGGTTGGAGAATTGAGCAGTTCACCGGTGGCGCTGTCATTTATCACAAAGCTGGCTCCAATGAAATATGCGAGCTTCATGATGGGAGCATACTTCGCAGTAACTGGGTTGGGCAACAAGGTTGCCGGCTTGGTCGGTGAAGCGGCAGAAAAAGCAGGAGCGCTGGAGGTTTTTACCTATGTGACAATATTCTGTTTGGCATTCGGACTACTGCTACTTGTGTTTGTTAAAAAACTGAAGGCATTGTCTCACGGTGCTGAAGACGAGTCCGTGCTAGAAAACTAGAAAAAGTGGAGACAACCATGCTTCTTGGGTTTGCCGCTGCTTCGCTCACCCTCGCCATGATGCCAGGTCCCGATAACATTTATGTTTTAACAGAGAGCATTTCTAAAGGTTGGCGACAGGGAGTAGCCATCACTACGGGATTAATCAGCGGTGTGATCATTCACACAACGCTGGTAGCCACAGGGTTTTCATTAATCGTATTTCAATATGAATGGGCTTTTATAGCCTTGAAACTTGCTGGAACTTTATATCTACTCTACATGGTATACGGTGCTATCAGAGAAAAACCCATAGCTCTTGAAGCATTTGAACTCGGGG
>JALRDM010000370.1 GCA_023262195.1 Salibacteraceae bacterium
GTACTCAATACTGAAGCCAGCTTTTTAATGGCCACGTGCTTTCTGCATGAAGGTAAGTATGATCAATCGGAAGCAATTTTTAATCAACTCGATGGACTAACCGAAAACGAGCGAGCCGTGAAAAACTTAAACCTTGCTGGATTAGCACTGCTTGCACGCGACTATACCAAATACGATTCAATCATCAAGCGCATTCCAGAAACCAACTTTATGGTGGGCTCAGAATTATCCTCGCTTAACACATACAAAACTGATATGTCAGCCTATAAACGCAAATCGCCATGGCTTGCTGGTTTTTTGTCGGCCCTTGTACCCGGGTTAGGGAAGTTTTATGTGGGATACCGAGGCACGCCATTTGGAGCCTTAACATTGAATCTGCCGCTTGCAGCAGTTGCAGTTGAAACGCTCATTATCTCAGGCTGGACTGGCATTCCCTTTCTTATTGCAGCGCCATTATTTGGGGTTTTTTATATCGGGAACATATGGGGGAGCGCATTGAGTCCTTATGCACACGAACAAGAATTTTATGATGAAATGGATCACAACATTTTGTATGATCTGCATATCCCTACTCGAAGGGTATTCTGAATCGATACAAACGGCAGATAGCTTAAGGCAGAATCAAGAATATGACCTAGCCAGACTTACGTATGAAAGAATCATATATAGTTCGGCAGATAATGTTTCAAGAACAGAGGCATTGCTAGGTAAAGCGCAGTGTTATTTGGATGAGAACGACTTTGACGGTGCGCAATACACAGTTGAGCGTATTGTTTTCTTTGGCCTAACCGACTCCTTAATGTGGGAAGCCAGATCTAGAGCAGGGCTAGCGGCATTTTTAAATGGCAACTTTGAGGCAGCCGAAAGTCAGCTTTTAGTCGCAAATCAAATGCTTCCTGATAGTATTACGATTCAAGGAAGTCCACTCTACGCGCTCACGCTGAATGAGCTTGGAAAATGGGATGAAGCGAAGACAGAATTGATTACATGGATTAACTGGAGGTTTGAGGAAGATAGTTTAATTCAAGACTCTCTCCAATCCATGGTTGAAATGGTGTACTCAGAAAAAGGACAGCCCAAGTACCGTGATCCTAAAAAAGCAGATTTATGGGCCACGTTGCTGCCTGGAACTGGACAGCTCTATTCTGGATACTTCTTTGATGGAGCCTTTACTGCCCTTATGGTAGCCTCAGGAATTGGAGTCGCTGCTTTGGGAGTATTTGTAGTTAAATACTATGTCACAGGACTTGTATTGGGGTATGGAATTTACCAGAGGTTCTACACCGCTGGTATTAAACGGTCTGAATTTCTAGCACGGAAAAGTAATTATCAAAGAAACAGGGCCTATAATGATTGCTTGCAAGCAATCGTGATTGATTTACAGAATATTGAGCCATAAAAAAAGGCGATCAATTGATCGCCTTTTCATATTGAATCTTTGAAGACTACTTACCCCAAACGATGAAGTTCGGATTGTCTTTGTACAAAGCTAGTTGCTCATCACCTTTGATGATTACGCCCCAAAAATCAACAGCATTTACTATAAGGCCTACTCCTGGAATACATAAGTATTTCCACCATAGGGTAGCACCACCTGTGCCCATATAGCTTCTGTGCAATGCAACGATGCCACAGACAGCGTTACGGATTAAGTATTGAACTTTATCAGTTTCACCTTCCGCAGCTGCTGTGAAAGACGCAGCCTCAGTAGCTGATTTAAACGTGATTACCGTTGAAGCTTCGAAGGCCGCATCAATTGCAACTTGGTCAAGCTTGTAGTTTGATGCAAGGGAAGCACTCGCGGCTCCAACCACAAATGCGATAGCTAGGACTAGATTTTTCATAATAAGTGTTTAAATTTTAATAATTGATGACAAACTTAATGTCTTTCAGGATAACTTGAAAGAATCTTTTAAGTACTTTAAAAAAAGTTGTACCCAAAAATTAATACCTTCTGATTTTCAATCCTTTGACTTACCATATTCCTGCTTAAATCTTTACTTGACATCTTAACAAAAACAGGCTTACTTTTTTCTATTCAACAACAAAATGGGTAGTAAAATAAGGTCAGCAATTACTGCTGTGGTTAAGGCCATACTGATGAGGACACCAACATAATAAGTGCTGGTAAACTCAGAAGCAGAAAGGGATATAAATCCCATACACAAAATAATCGATGTCAAAATGATGGCCTTACCTGTTGAAAGCGAGGTTCGCTTTAAGGCATAAAGATTCGACTTACCTTTTTTAAGCTCCTGTCTGTATTTGATAAGGTAGTGTATGGAATCATCAACGGCTATTCCGAAGGCAATACCAAATATTACCGAGGTAGAAATCTTCAAATCAATTCCAACAAGGCCCATATACCCACCCATGACCATGAGGGGCAGCAAGTTCGGTACGAGCGATATGATTGCTACCCTTATGGATTTAAACAAGAATCCAATGATGGCAGCTACTACCACTAGGGCGAATATGAGTCCAGTCATCATGTCTGATGAAAGTGTTTCGTTGTTTTTATCAATTAACAATGACATTCCTGTCAGCCGCAGCTCCGTTACTTTGAGCGGGTATTTTTCAAAATGTTTGACAAGCCTTTGATCCATCTTAGCTGTGTGCCTTCCACCCTTATCGTCCATCTTACCACTGAAGCGGCCGTGCATCTCATCCTTTGTGATTATAGCAGTAAACTCGGGCCTGCGCGCCAAGCGATGAATAAGTCTTTGTGCTCGCTTCATATCCTGCACGGAGCCAGGTATAGCGTATGCAGTATCCAATCCACCATGCAATGCTTGATTTGCAGATCGCAAAATATTCAATGGCGAGCTCAAAAACCCAACCCCATAGCTATCGGTAAGATAGGTCTCAATGCGCACCATATCAGCGATCGCTTCTTCATCAAAAAGCAGGTAGCTAGAGTCTGTGATATCTAACTGAAGTTCAAATGGACGAACGCCCGAGAAGTTGTCTTCAAAAAACACAAAGCTCTCTCTGATTGGATCACCTTGAGGCACATCTTCTAGAAGGAAATTATCGATTCGAATTTGTGTAATTCCAAAAAGGGCAATTACCGCTACAATGATCGAGGCTAAAACCACTTTTACTCGATTGGCCAGTGAGAAACGCAAGAACCCGAATACCAGTTTATTCCACATTACTGTGGATGGCTCTTTGTAGGCCAATTTTGGCACTTTGCTCAGGGTGAGAATTGCAGGTAATAATGAAAATGCCAAGAAAAAGGCGATGAAAACTCCGCTTGCCGCAAAAATTCCCAATTCGCGCACCGGGCGCACACCCGAAGTGAGCAGAGTGAGAAAGCCCATTGCCGTGGTGAGCGAGGTTAGAAACGTGGCAGCTCCAACCCTCTTGTAAGCAGTTTTGATTGCATCTTGCTTAGACAAACCTGCTCTGATCTCCTCAAAAAATCGACTCAATAGGTGGATGACGTCACTGACACCAACCACAAAGATGACCAATGGCAAAAGCGTGGTCATGATATCGATACTCTTCCCAACCACGCTCATCAATCCTAAGAGCCAGATGACGGAAAGCAGTACTACAATCATCGGAACCATCACACCCCAAAAAGACCGGTAAATAAGAATTAGCGTAATGAGTATCAAGACACTGGCCAGCAGTATGAAAAAGACAAACTCTTTTTTAATCTGCTCAATGTAGAAGGCCTGACCTATGGCTTTGCCCGCGGTGTGGATTTCGTCAAATTCATAATTTCCAATCACTTCCATTAGGTCATAATAAACCGAATCGGTTTCCACCTTATTCAAGGTATCTTGGAAAATGAGCATTAGGCTAACGCTCTTTGCGTCTGGTGAAAAGAGGCTGCCTACTTGCTTAGAATACTTGTATATTTTGGTGCTATCGCTCTCATATCGTTCTGGTTGATTTGGATGCAAGTATGGAATCGCCATAGGCCCAAATGGTCCCAGCGCATAATCTGCAGCATTAGTAGGTGACAACACTCGCTTGATGTGTTTTACCTCCTTTATTTCATCAACCATAGAATCTACCCGAGTAAGAAACCGCTCTTGAAAAATACCTTCTTCGTTTTTGACACCCATGATGACAAAATCGATGTCAGTGTCAAACTTCTCCTTAAACTCTTCATAGAATTCTAGCTCTGGATCATCTGTTGGAAAGAAGTGTTCAAACTCATAATCAAACGTAAGCTTCGTGATGAAGTACAGCGCCAGCGCGGTGGTAATGACAATTGAAACTATTATGAGCTTGGCTGATGTACGAGACATGAATACTGCAAAGAAATAAGCTGTATTAAGACTTTGGTAAGTAAAAACAAAAAAAGGGAAGCCAATGTTTGGGCTTCCCTCTTAAAGATCTGAATCTGTTCTAAACCGATTTATTTATCGTCTTTCA
>JALRDM010000234.1 GCA_023262195.1 Salibacteraceae bacterium
ACATTAGTCCTGAGTGGGTGGAGTCAGAATTTTTGGCTGACCCACTGTTTTTAGATTTTGTCGTTTATGGTGATGAAAAACCTTTTTGCATCGCGCTGCTCTCTACACGCCAACCACAAATAAACCAACAACAAATACAAGCTGTCATCAATCGAATCAACAACGGTCTTCCCGACTATGCACGTATTTTGAAATGGCATCATTTGTCTACACCACTAAATGCACAACATGAGTTACTTACAGCTAATAGTAAGCCAAAACGGCAAGCGATTTATGATCATTACCGCTCAGAGATTAAGGGCTTGTACCAATCTAAAGTACAAGAACCCCTTGCATAAAACTCTTTTCCAGAATCCGATAGATAAGACTAGGTATATTAATGGCTTTTTATGACACTCTAAATCAGGCTACTCAAGCGCCCAGGCAAACACTTTTTACAACACCAATTATAGAAAAGAGTCTATCTGGAAACATAACCCTTGATGACTATATTGCTTTTCTTCAGCAAGCCTATCATCACGTTAAGCATACCGTACCTCTGTTAATGGCTGTTGGCTCAAAACTAGCAGAAGACAAAGAATGGTTGCGTGAAGCCGTAACGGAATATATTGAGGAAGAACTGGGCCATCAGGAATGGATTCTTAACGATATAGCTACCTGCGGATTTGACAAGGGAGTTGTGCGTACAAGCACGCCACAATACAGCACTGAAATCATGGTTGCCTACGCCTATGATATGGTCAACCGAATAAACCCACTAGGATTCTTTGGCATGGTACACGTGCTCGAAGGAACCAGTGTGAATATGGCAAAAAAAGCAGCTGACAAAATCCGAAGCACGCTGTCATTACCCAAAAATGCGTTTTCTTACCTCTACTCCCACGGATCGCTTGATCAGAATCATTTGAAGTTTTTTGAAAACCTTATGAACCGTATAGAGGATAGTCAAGAACAATCATTAATTATTCATTCTGCTACAAGGTTTTATCAGCTTTATGGTGATATTTTTCGCGGCCTAAATAATGATCATGGCATACCCTTATGCCAAAAAGCATAAATAGAAACTCCTTAGGAAAACCGCTATGAAACTCCACAATAGTAAAATATTAATTACCGGTGCATCAGGGGGCATAGGAAGTGCTGTAGCAAAAGCACTGACACGACAAGGAGCTAATTTATTTTTGGTCGGAAGGAATGAACAGACACTGAACTCTCTCGCTGAAGAACTACTTGGCAACCATAAAATCATCATAGCAGACATCAATACAATAGAAGGACGAGAACACATAGTAAAACAATGTAGTAGTAATGGAGGTATTGACCTAGTCATAAATCTGGCAGGCATTATCGATTTTCAATTTTTCGAAAAACAATCTGAAAAATTCATCCAAGACATACTAACCACAAATCTTATATCTCCAATGCTGTTATGCCATAAGTTAATACCCCTACTAAAACTGAAAGAAAATACAGCCATTGTTAATATCGGGTCAACTTTTGGGAGCATTGGACACCCTGCGTTTACCACTTACTGTGCCAGTAAATTTGGTCTCCGCGGTTTTGCGCAATCGCTAAGGCCCGAATGC
>JALRDM010000150.1 GCA_023262195.1 Salibacteraceae bacterium
TTTTTTCTGAGTCCTTTATTCGGTTTGAGTTTGAACCCACATCCTACTCGCTGGAATTAAAGCAAAAGATAAACCTTGTCTTCGAGAATAGAAGCTATGTAAAAGGTCTAATTCTGCCGGCAGGCGATTTGTATCAGATAAGCTTTGATTTTGGAGGTGTAAAAGCACCGGTTCAAGCTATGATCAATTTTAATAAAACCTCCCCGAGCTTCTATATCCTTAATGATTCAGAAAGAGTCGGGTTTAACCAATTTCACGTTTCTGGAGATACTTTTATATACCATTCAGACCATTTCGATTCTAAGTTTCGACTAATCAATATAGGCGATGGTGCGTGGTCGGGTGAATGGGTTAATCGAAAGAATGAAACGGACCAAATCATACCTGTTACCCTTAAGAAAAACATAGCATTTCGATTTAAGCCAAGTACGGTTCCAAGTCATGATATCTCTGGCGATCATGCTCTTGTTTTTGTTCATTCAGACGGGACTATTGGTAGCCCAAAAGTTCTTAGGCTATCCCAACACTACCATTACCTAAAAGGCTCTATTCTTACAGAAACCGGAGACTATCGATACCTCGAAGGGGTGGTGCGGAATGATTCTTTTTTACTTTCTACCATGGATGGCACTCACGCTTATTTAATTGAAGGCAGAATAAGCAAAGACTCCATCAATGGCTTGTTTTACAGTGGCCCAACCAACCCTGCTAAATGGCTTATTGACCCATCTAAGAGTCCAGAAATTACCGCTCCAGAAAAACTCACGAATAAAACAGGAAATGAAAGGTTCTACTTTTCATTTCCAGATACTAACAATGAAGTTATATCACTTTCCGACCCCGCGTTTCTAAACAAACCTGTGGTTGTCTCAATTATGGGAACTTGGTGCAGTAACTGTGCGGATGAGGCACAGTTTCTAAAAGAAGCGCACCACCTTTACCACAATGATGGTTTAAGGATAGTGGCTATAGACTTTGAATTGATTGCTGACTCCAATAGAGCATTTGCAAATATCAAGCGCCATGTGAATAGTTTGAATCTTGACTATCCTGTGCTCTTGGGTGGATTGAAAAGCACTAAAGCCACCACGCACGATGTTTTTCCTACGCTATCTGCAGTGGTTAGTTATCCCACAATGATAGTCTTGGATAAGCATCATGACATTGCTAAAATTCACACCGGCTTTAACGGCCCCGCTACAGGGCCTGAAGTCTATGATTCATTCAGAAAGGAATATCTCTCTCTTTTTGATTCTTTGCTAAAAGAGGACTAGGAAAACAGTGATTACACTTGGGCGCCACTATCCGCCACACTGGTAACACTCAATCCAGCGATGTCGCGGTCAAAATGATACCATGCGCTCTTATCATTTCCCATAAGTTTGATCTTATCTAAAATGGTCTTTGCCGTAGCTTCTTCCTCCAATTGTTCACTCACATACCATTGCAAAAAGTTATGCGTAGTGAAATCGTTCTCCGCCAAACAAATGCCTACCAGCTTATTAATTGACTGGGTAACCGATACTTCATGCTTATATAAGTCCTGAAAAATCTCCGTGGCGTTTTTCACGCTAATGCTTGGCTTGTCATATGCTGGTACCACTGCTTCACCATCTCTTTCGATTACATATTTCATAAGCTTAAGCATGTGGAACCGCTCCTCGTCACTTTGTTGGTACATGAAATCGGCAACTCCACTAAAGCCATTTGAATCTGCCCAACACGCTAGCGCCAGGTAATAGTTGGAAGAGTTGCCCTCCATTTTAACTTGATCGTTTAATGCTTTCTCAACTTTCTTTGATAACATGTCTTGTTGTTTTTTACAAATGTATAGCTATGATACAAGGTGTTAATCCTCAATGTTTTCAAATGGGCTTATCCATAACTATTCTAAATAAACTGGATATAGTAAAGAATGATTAACCTTCCCGCTTCAACCACTTTAGCAGTAATTGATTCCTTTGTATGAATAAATATGTCGAAAAAATCATTTAAGAAACTGGCGAAGCAGGTAAAGCGAACGCGAAGTTTCGTTACCCAAGTCTACAGAGACAATCCCAAAGCCCTTCTAAATCACAAGCAACTTGCGGCTCGGCTAGAAATACAAGACGCAGTTCAAAAACAAGTACTCATTGCTGTATTGGAAGCAATGGTAAAAGACGGACTCCTTAAAGAGGCAAGTCGCGGTAAATTCTGTTGGATTGGTCCTATACAAGAAACTGAAGGAATAATAATGTTCCAGCGCAGTGGGATGGCCTTTGTTGAAATTTCTGGTCAACCTCAAGATGTTCTTATTCCTGAACACGCTACTGGAATAGCACTTCACGAGGATCGCGTGATTATACGGCTCACCAACTCAAAGAAGGGTACTAGACCCAAGGGTAAAGTGGTAGAGGTGGTAGAGCGCGCTAGAGAAACATTTCCAGCCATCATCTTTCAGCATGAACGTAGTTTTTTCGCGGTTCCGGATAATCCACGTTTAGGTACAGACTTTTTTATTCCCTCCAATCAATTAAACGGTGCAAAAAATGGGGATAAGGTTGTAGTGCGGTTCGAAGATTGGACTAATCCTAGGCTAAACCCCACCGCTAGCGTGGAACAAGTATTGGGCCGTCCAGGCGATATGCGTGCAGAGGGTGATGCAATATTGGCTGAATTCGGTTTTCCATTGAAGTTTCCAAAACACGTTGAAGACGAATGCATATCTATTGAAAAAACAATCTCTGAAAAAGAAATATCGGTGCGTAAAGATCTACGCAACCTTTTGACATTCACCATTGACCCTAACGATGCTAAAGACTTCGATGACGCTATTTCTTTTCAAATTTTGGATACTGGAAATTTTGAGGTGGGCGTTCATATTGCAGATGTTACTCATTATGTGACTCCTGGTTCTGAAATAGAAAAAGAGGCGAAGAACAGGGCAACGTCTGTCTATCTGGTGGATCGAGTAATACCCATGCTTCCAGAAACTTTATCTAATGAGCTCTGCTCACTGAGACCAAATGAGGACAAGCTTACTTACAGCGTCATTTTTGAGCTGAATGTTGATGCCGAAATAAAGAAGACATGGATAGGAAAAACCATTATTCACAGTGATCATCGGTTTACCTATGATGAGGCACAGCAAATCATCGAATCCAACTCCGGACTTTATCACGAAGAGTTAGGAGTGGTGAACTCGTTAGCCAAGAAGCTTCGACTTCAACGAATGGAGCAAGGA
>JALRDM010000285.1 GCA_023262195.1 Salibacteraceae bacterium
TAGACTTTTGCTAATTTTCTCACCTTCGTTAGTCCACCAACCATGTGCAACGATCTGTTTAGGGGGTTTTAAACCTGCTGCCATAAGAAATGCTGGCCATACACCATCACGGAGCACTCATGGCATTGGTTGTATTCGTGCTTGTCTTTGGTTTCACACGATTTGTATCGCTTGGCTCAATGTGCGCTGCAGTGAGCTTCCCATTCTTCATCATTTTAGTCTTTCACACCACTGTTCCGAGCTTAATCATCTTCAGCATTTTCATAGCGATTTTGGTCTTAATCACGCACCAGAAAAATATCGAGCGATTAATAAGGCGAGAAGAAAGCAAAGCCAACATAAGTCTCAAAAACTTGATAAAGCAAGCAGGTGAAGACGATTGATTTCTCACTTATCTTTGTGTGTTAATTCTTGAATTCATAAAGAATACGCTTGGTAAGCGCAGTAAATTTTCCAGTGTATCTTTTTGCCATTTAACCGAACACTAATTTGAGCCTTAGGCGACAAATAATTATCATCCTAGCCTGCCTCTTAATCCTTCCTGCAATGGCTTGGAGTCAAGGTGAGGAAGAGCTCAAAGAGACTGCAGAAACCCTTTTTGAAGAAGAAAAATACGAGGAGGCATTCGCCAAATACTCCCAACTCCTCGCCCTGAAGTTACGAAGTCCTGAATATAATTTGAGGTTTGGGGCATGCCAATTATTTACCAGTAGCGATAAGGAACAAGCACTGAAATATTTAAAATATGCCGTTGAAAGCGAGGAGCCTCCCAACCTAGCCAACTTCTATTATGGTCTTGGCCTCCACTTAAATTACCGTTTCGAAAAAGCCATAAAGTTTTATGAGCGATATAAGGCTGACGCTTCAAAAAAAGATAAAGAAAGTACTCTAGTAGATCATTACATAGAACAATGCAAAAGCGGTATTGACCTTGTAAGCAACTTTACTGATATCTCGGTTATCAGCCGCGAAACGCTTCCTCGTACCGAATTCTACCGAAACTACGATCTGAGTGAATTTGGTGGAAAAATCATGGTGAAACCGGAAGATTTCATGAGTGATGAGGACAAGGACAGGGATGCAAGGTTCCTAATGTATTTCCAGCAAGAGGCCGATTATATCTATTACGGAAGCTACTCAAAGAAAAATGAAATGGGCAAAGATTTATATGTCATCCAGAAACTACCCACGGGTGATTGGAGTCAACCCCAACGGCTTAGTTCGGTCATCAATACTCCATATGATGAGGATTACCCTTTCATACACCCTGACGGCAGCGTTTTGTACTTCGCATCGAAAGGACACAACAGTATGGGCGGCTACGATATCTTTAAAAGCACACGCAGAGGTGATGGCACTTGGACACAACCTATTAATATGGAATTTGCCATCAATACTCCTTGGGACGATTTCATGTTTATTTCTGACAAGGATGAAAAAATGGCTTGGTTCTCGAGCAACCGAGAGACCAGTAGTAATCAAGTCTCCGTTTATCAAATCGGTATTGAACGAGTTCCGTTGGACTTGACCATTATCAAAGGCACCTTCGAAGCAGAGGGTTCAAAAAAGGCTAAGATTACTGTAGAAGATGTGGTTCAAAACAAAACTTTAGGAGTTTTTGAATCCGAGCGGCAATTTGGTGGCTACTTGATAGACATCAAGGGAAGTGGGCAATACAAATTCATTATTGAAGCTGAAGAAAGCAACGCGATTCATACAGGTCTAGTAGAAATACCTAGGGATAAAGGCCTCAAGCAATTCCGTCAAGAGATGACCTTGCTGAATAATGATGGTAAAGAGCAACTTCAGATTATCAACCACTTT
>JALRDM010000332.1 GCA_023262195.1 Salibacteraceae bacterium
TTTCGTTGGTGGCATAACCAAACATCATTCCTTGGTCGCCAGCGCCTTGCTCCTCTTTATTGGCTTTGTCCACTCCTTGATTGATATCTGGACTTTGTTCGTGAATGGCGGACAACACACCGCATGAGTTTGCCTCAAACATGTAGGCACTTTTTGTGTAGCCAATTCGAGCGATCACATCACGCGCGATGCTCTGAACATCGAGATAAGTATTGGTCTTTACTTCACCTGCCAATACCACTTGACCTGTGGTAACCAATGTTTCACACGCCACTTTTGATTCGGGATCAAACGCGAGAAAATGGTCCACAAGCGCGTCAGATATGGCGTCAGAAACTTTATCGGGGTGTCCTTCAGAAACGGACTCGGAGGTGAATAAATACGACATGAATGTTCTTGTAATTAGTAAGGATGTCAAATGTAAAAGTTGAAACGAACTTATTGCCGCACAACTAAATTTCTATGCGTCAACCCAATCTCCGTGCTCTGCGATAAGTTCGATGAGTTCATCTAAGGCGTCTGCTTCGGGAATATTGCGCTTCACAACTTCCTTTTCCTTATATAGCGTGATTTTGCCTGGTCCGGTGCCTACATATCCATAATCGGCATCGGCCATTTCACCAGGACCATTTACAATGCAACCCATAATGCCAATTTTCACGCCCTTCAGATGACTGGTGCGTGCTCTAATTTTTGCAGTGGTTTCTTGCAGATCAAACAGGGTTCGCCCGCATGATGGGCAGCTGATGTACTCGGTTTTTGAGATGCGTGTTCTAGTAGCCTGAAGGATACCAAAACCCAGCGCATTCACCATTTTACGACTGCCACAATTTTCGGCTTGAATCCAAATTCCATCGCCCAAACCATCGAGCAATAATCCACCCAAATCGGTGGAGGCGAACAGTTGGAAATCATTTTCTTCAAGCTCAGAATATTTCCGCTGAATTATGACAGGCGTTTGTAAGCCTTCATTTATTAATCTGAAAATGGCCGAGCGCTGCTCTGGCATGCCGTGGTTGTTTGAAGTAGTCAAGACCAATACCGCGGTGTTGTCATGCTTAAGTGTAGCGATTAATGGCAAATCGATGCCATCAATATCGCAGTGCACAAAGTTGAGTTTGTCTGATTTTTTTTCAGCCACTACGTAACTGATGCTCTCGAACAATGGATAGTGCCGTTCTTCACCATTCCATACAGCTGCATCTTGAATCACCCCCAGCGTTCCAGGTATTTCAAAATTCAATGACTTATCTCCCATGTATATGAAGTCACAAGCTTGATCTGCGATATTCCATTTGTCTAAGGGTACGCTATAATTGTATCCAACGGCATGCAAATTGGCTGCGTTGATTACTTCTTTGTCTGCGAAATCGTGAACAATTCTCGGAACGTTATGGTCGCCAATGTTCACTACTTCGTGAGAGCTTCTTCGGTGGTATCCGAAAGGATCGATTGGATAGGACTCAATAGCTGGAATGGATGCATGTGGCAAGCGTTTATCATAGCGCTTTGCCAATGCGTAAGCCACGGGAATTTCAAACTCCGGCTCCTCTGTCAACGAAACTCGAATGGTATCTCCTAATCCGTCTTCCAGCAAAGTGCCGATGCCTGCGGCAGATTTGATTCTGCCGTCCTCACCTTCGCCTGCTTCCGTTACCCCTAAATGAAGCGGATAGTTCATTCCTTCGCTAATCATCCGATTCACCAACAATCGATAAGCCTGAACCATCACTTGTGTGTTGCTGGCTTTCATGGATAGCACAATGTCATGATAGTCGTGGTCTCTGCAGATATGCAAAAACTCCATGGCGCTTTCCACCATACCCAAAGGAGTGTCACCGTATCGGCTCAATATTCTATCCGATAGTGAACCATGATTGGTTCCGATGCGCATGGCGGTACCGTGCTCCTTGCAGATTTTTACCAATGGTGTAAACCGCTCGCGAATACGGTCTAATTCTGCTTGGTAAGTCTCATCGTTGTATTCGATGTGCACAAACTTTTTCTTGTCGGCATAGTTGCCTGGGTTCACGCGCACCTTCTCTACAATCTTAGCGGCAATTTCGGCTGCGTTTGGAGTGAAATGTATGTCAGCCACGAGCGGAGTATCATAACCACGTTTTCTAAGTTCATCTTTAATGTTTTGGAGATTCTCCGCATCGCGTTTGCTCGGAGCGGTGATTCTCACCAATTCGCAACCGGCATCAATCATTCGGATGCTTTGCTCCACGGTGGCCATGGTGTCCATGGTATCGGTGGTGGTCATCGACTGCACTCGAATCGGGTTGTCACCTCCAATTCCAACGCTACCAATCATCACTTCGCGTGTTTTAAATCGGCTGTATTCCGTAAGGCTATTGCAGTAGCTTTTGTGTGTAGTGGTTGCTTCTTGAGACATAGGTGCAAATGTAAACTTCGATCCACTTGAGCCCTCTTCTAGGCAGCTTCTCTTTGGTTAATACAGAGGTAAACAAATGTGGTTTATGAAAGTTTTTCCGGTTTAGATATTAACAGTTTTACGGCCTTAACCTGAGCCAATATTTAATTCTCTACTCGCTCCTTCAACGCCTCGTTCATCTTTTGGAAGTTTAGGCGGGTTTCTTTTTCCAATTTCATTTTAAATATCGGCACAAGCAAACCTGAAAACTGCTCTCGGTGAATGAGCTCTGTGATGCCATTGCCGGGGTCGTTGAGTTCAAAAGTATGGGTGCCATCAAAAAGGCCTTTGAAACCGAGCCGCCCGATCCACTCAAGTTTTTTGTT
>JALRDM010000335.1 GCA_023262195.1 Salibacteraceae bacterium
GAAGCAACTGTGCCACCACATATTAGGGTATAAAAGATATTTGCTTCGGAGAACGGCAAGGCACAAATGGCAGCACAAAGTAGAATAGATATGCCAACTGATGCGGTTATGCCATCCATGTTATCGAGCATATTAATACTATTCATTACAGATATGGTCCAGAAAATTGTGAGTAAGGCATCAAGCCAAGCAACATCAAAGAAGCTAATCTGTAACCCGAAAATCACTAAGATAAGTCCGCAACAGAATTGAGCAATGAATTTGAACCAAGGCACCGTGTTGAATGCGTCATCTGCCAATCCGGCAAAAAAACCTAGGGTCACACAAAGTACTATTCCGTATTCAGCCAGCTCTTGTGCCTGACTTAAATAAGGTTTGAAGAGTGCGAAATAGACCATTAGGGCAATAATGAAAGCGATATAGAATCCGACTCCGCCAATGGCAGGTTTGTAGTCTTCGCTCCAACGGACTTCTTCGTCATTAATATCGTTTTTCCTACCCAGCGTTTTGGTCCACTTGAGCAGAAGATAGTTCAATACCCCGCAAAACACCACAATTGTGATGAAGAATATGAGTAAGGCTTGTAAGTCCATCAGGTTAGCTTCAAACCTAAGTACGCAAATTGATAAATTGGGTTTGGATTTTAGCTTTTTTGAACAGCGATTTGTTCTAGAACGGAGACTTAAAGTCCTGAAATGATGGAAGTGCCTTATCCTTTTTTGATTCAACGGCCTGTTGGTTGGGCCAATCAATTCCAACCAAAGGGTCGTTCCACTTAAAACCCATTTCAGATTCTGGGTGGTAATATTCCGAGCATTTGTACTGAACGATGGTCTGATCTTCTAGGCAAAAGAAACCGTGAGCAAAGCCAGCAGGTATGAAAAAAGACCATTTATTAGTTTCATTAAGTTCTATAGAGAAGTGTTGGCCAAATGTTGGTGATTTTTTACGAACATCTACGACTACGTCTAGGATTGCACCTTTAACAACCCTCACCAATTTAGCTTGTGCATATGGTGGTGCTTGCAAATGAAGACCTCTAACAATGCCTGCATTACTCATTGATTCGTTTTCCTGCACAAAATCAATATCTACTGCCGATTCAAAATTTGATTTCCGGAAGTTTTCAAAGAAATAACCTCGTTCATCTCTGAATACCTGGGGCTTGAATAAAATGAGCCCATCGAGTTGCGGTTTATGAATTTCCACCCTTTGACTTTAGGCCGCTAAGAAAGGATTTTTTAGAGGACTTTGAATCCTCTTCGTAATATCCATTGTGTCCGTATCCGTAACCATAGCCGTATCCGTAACCATAACCGTAGCCATACTTGTTTCCATAGGCTCCGTATCGTTTATACTTAAGGTTATCAAGGTCAACAGCATTCAAAACAACGGCCAAGTTTTTGATTTTATTTTCTCGGAAAATTTTGTTCACATGTGCGGTGAATGCCTTCTTCGAATATTCGCTTCTAAAAATGTAGAGCGGGAAATCAGCCATACGCAGTGTGGTGATTCCATCAGCAACAAGCCCAACGGGTGGATTATCAATCATTACTACATCGTAATTTTCTTTGAGTTCATTAATTGCTGCGGTTAACCGTCCATTGATTATCAACTCACTTGGATTTGGTGGAATTGGCCCAGCAGTTATGAAATCCAAACCTTCCATATCGCTATTTCGGATCATGTCTTTAAGTGCACCTCTGCCGCTCAATAGCGTGCTCATACCAAAATTGTTATCTGATTGAAAACCACTGTGTATTCGAGGCCTACGCATATCCAAATCGAGAATGATGACTCGTTTACCGCTGTATGCCAAGATTCCAGCGAGGTTTATGGCTACAAACGTTTTTCCTTCACCACTAATGGTCGATGTCACGGCAATGACCTTTTTATCCACCTTGCTTTCAAAAAACTCAAGATTGGTGCGAATAGACCGGAACGACTCCGCCATAATTGATTTTGGTTTCTTGTCGATCACAAGTTGGGATTGTGGAATGACTTCATGAGACTTTGGCACAATACCCAAGACACTTATTTCGGGTAGTAACGCTTGCTTCAAATGATCAACACTTATATCGTTATTCAAAATGTAACGTACTGCTATTAGCAGTATGGTCATGAGGATCCCGAAAATAATTGCAGATAGATAAGCTGATTGTTTACTCGGACTAATGGGAAGTACCGGTGTTTGTGCCCGTTTTAGAATTCTGTTATCTGGAACCAAACCTGCTTTGGAGATTCTAAACTCTGTCTTCTTCTCTAGCAGTAATGTGTAATACTTTTCGTGCGAATTGAAAACACGCTCCAAGCGTGCATATTCAATTTCACGGGTGGGTAAATCCATGAAGTTGTTCTCAATTTCCCTGATTTTTTGTTCAATCGAGTTGGATTGCGAAATGAGTCTTTCGTGTAACACATCAATGCTTTTCAAGATCAGATTCTTTTGTAATTCAATCTGTTCTTCATAGATGACCATAGTGGGGTTTGACTTTGTTGCCGAACCTAGCCTTCGATTCCTCAGCATCACCAATCGTTCCAATTCTTCTATTTGGTTACGCACACTGGTTTCGAACTCGGTACCCGTCAGCATTGGGATGAGCCCATATATATCAAGGTCGGTATTTTCGTTGTTTATACCAAAGGTGAGTTCTTCAAGTAATTCGATTTGAATTCGAATTTCCGCTTGTTGCTTTTCAAGCGTGCTCATCCTGTTGGTATACGATCCAGCAATTTCTTGTTTTTGCTCCAAGCGAGATTCTTGCTTAAACTCTGATATTAAGTCTTCGCTTGATTTTAAATTCACAAAAACCTCATCAATCTGATCATCAATAAACTCAATAACACTATTAGCACTTTCTGCCTGCCGCTCCTGATCGTACATGATGTATGTTTCGGCCACAGCTGCGCAAAGAGCGCTAGCCTTCGTAGGATTTGCATTTTTCACATTGATGCGTATAGTATTGGCGGATGCATTAAGTATAACTACCTGATACTGAGATGCCAATTCTTGAACCTGTCTTGATGTTGAGTTAATGGTGAAATAGTGCTTATCATCTGTGGCAAAGGCCGATAAATCCAACGATTTCGATTCGTTTCGACCAGTAACAACGATTTTGGCGATATCGATATCAACGGTGTCACCGATATTAAAATCAAATGATTTAGGTTGGCCATTAAGGTAAAGTGAAAGCTTTCCTGCGCTCTCACTTTCTACAGAAAAATAGATTTTCCGATTGTAGACTATTGGATCAACTACCTCGTAAAAGATGGTGTAGGCGCTGTTTAAATACTTTTCATTTGTAAGCACTTCTCCTTCACTGAAATAACTAATGTCATGATCTAAGGATTGTACAACTAATTTTAAAAACTCTGGCGATCGCAGTACCTCTAAGTCTTTAGAAAGGTTGTCTTCCTCATAGATGTTTTCAACATTAAGCACTCGGTTGGCTTGGTTGTCGTTAATGAGTTGGATTACCGAATTCGCTTCATATATAGGTTGAGTATAATATAGATAGGTATAGGC
>JALRDM010000364.1 GCA_023262195.1 Salibacteraceae bacterium
CATCTATTTTCACAAATAGATCATTATATAATTCCTCGAACTTCAGATGCAATTCGAAAAATTTATGACCACTGATATTCCAGTGATATCCTCTAGTGTTTTGATAAAAGGTAGAATAATTTGCGAGTAAATCGTTGAGTAAAGCTGCTAATTCTTTGCTTTTGTCGGTAGCTAACCCTATTCTGTTTAAGTTGTCCATAAAGTTTTTAAAGTTTGACTAAAATTTAACGGATGTATCTTGCCATCCTTTCTTAATCCTACAAGTGGCGGCAGGAATTGTTTTTATAGCTACCAATTGAAAACGCTTCTAAACAAGCAGAGGACATTATCGGGTAGGAAACTACCCTAGCAAATCTTCCATCCCAAAAAAGCCTTTTTTTCCAGCCAAAAACTCTGCGGCTATCACTGCACCTTTGGCAAAACCTTCGCGGGATTTAGCGGCATGCTTTAATTCAATGGTATCGATGGGGCTTTCATATTTTACAATGTGTGTGCCCTTCACATCGCCTTCGCGCAATGCTTCTATAGTCAAATCACCTTTCTGAGGGTGTTCAGTGCTTAGCTTCCAATTATGTAAATGCTTAGATCGCTCAATGATTTGTTCTGCTGTGGTGATGGCTGTGCCGCTGGGCTCATCGAGTTTCTGAGTATGATGAATCTCAGTCATTGATGGCGTGTATTCCTCATAATTCGACATGATTTCAGCCAGGCGTTTGTTCAATTGCCAAAACAGATTCACGCCAATACTGAAATTGCTGGCCCAGAAAAAGCTGGCGTTCTTTTCTTCCACCAACGCTTTCACTTTGTCCATCTCATCGTACCACCCTGTCGTGCCCGTAACGATGGGTAGCCCTCGATCAATGCCCCAAGAGAAATTCTGTATAGCCGACTTCGGTTGGGTAAACTCGATGCATGCATCTGCCTTCTCCAATGCTTGCCATTCCGCAATGGTTGAGCTGCGATCCACTTTGGCTACAATCTCGTGATTACGGTTAAGAGCAACTTGCTCGATGATTTTACCCATTTTGCCGTAGCCAATGATTCCAATTTTCATGCGTTAAAATTTAAGCGTTAGCGATAAGCTTGTGGTGGGATTGGTCATGGCTGTAGTTTGTACACTTGGATTCCAATGCAAGCTCAGATCTTCCGACACATCGAAGTAATAGAGGTGAGCATCAACGGCCGCATCTACAATTTGCATCATGTAAAAGGCTAAGAAAGCAATACCCGCGTATTCCATTTGAGTTTGGTAAGCTTCAGCCTGGCTTTGAAGATCGGCTAGTCTATAGCGGTTGTCATAGAGTAGGGTGTTGTCTCCGGTAGACTCAATTAAAGCTGCATGTTCAGCATAAGCAGATTTGAATTGATTGAAGAATACTCTGTTGGAAACTACGAAGTATCCCGTTGCACCAAGTGCACCATACACGATGGGAAGTTTCCAGTAGCGTTTGTTGTAAATCTGTCCGAGCCCAGGTGCAACGGCACTCATCAGCGCAGCACGCTTTGGATTTCGCTGAGTGGGGCGTGCGAGCGTATCTGTCTCGGTGGTTTTAGTTTTGGTTGTGGTGGTTTTTGCAATGGTTGTTGTGCTATCCTTTTGCCCAACGCACCAATGGGAAACCCCAAGAATAAGTACCAATAATAACCAACGCATGGTGCAAAATAACGCCCATTTTTGGCAGAACTTCAGATTAATAAGAATAATTCTGATTCGTGTTTTGAAGTAATTGAATCAGGCGGTTCAAATCGTGCTCATTGGTAAATTCAATGGTGATTTTACCGTTGCCTTTTGGTAGAAACTTGAAATCAACGCCTGTGCCCAAGTGATGCGCAAGATTTTGACGAGCAGAATTGTAAAACTGCTTTTTACTCTGTGCCTCATCTATCCCTGGTTTGGGCGCTTTGGTCTTCCGTGCTAAATTCTCAACATCGCGCACGGTGAGCACTTCATTGATGATGCGCTCAAAGAGCTCCAATTGTTTTATTGGGTCTTCGATGCTGATCAGAGCACGTGCATGTCCCATTGAAATATCACCCTTTTGCAGCGCCATTTGAATTTCTGCGGGAAGCTTTAATAGCCTCAAGTAGTTGGTAATGTTGGATCGGCTCTTGCTTACCTTTTCGCTTAATCCTTCATGGGTGAGGTCGCATTCATCGATGAGGCGTTTGTAGCTGATGGCCACCTCAATAGGGTTGAGGTCTTGGCGTTGAATATTTTCCACCAATGCCATTTCGAGCATGGTTTGGTCGTTTGCCAAACGGATGTAGGCTGGTATTTCTTCCAAACCCGCCAACTGCGATGCACGGAATCTACGCTCACCACTTATCAATTGATAAGTGCCATCGCCCATGTGACGCACGGTGACCGGCTGGATGATGCCGTGAACCCGAATACTTTCTGCCAATTCATCCAAGGCCGTGGTTTCAAATCGTGTCCTTGGTTGGAATGGATTTGCCGTAATCGACTCAATTTTGAGGTTGGCCACGGAGCCAGTAGAGGGCTGAATATCTTTTGCTGAATAGCCGCTTGATCTCGTATCGAGATCTACGTCTTCGAGCAGAGCACTCAGTCCACGACCAAGGGCACTCTTTTTAGGATTCGCCATCGTAAACCTCCACTATTTTGTCCTTATCGCTGATGCGAGTCATTTCATTTTTCTGCAAGATCTCACGCGCTAGATTCAAATAATTCACTGCACCTGTGCTGCTGGCATCATGCATAATGATTGACTCACCATGTGAAGGCGCTTCGCCCAATCGAGTATTTCTGTGAATAATGGTATCAAACACCAGTTGCTGAAAATGCATTTTCACTTCTTCAATCACCTGATTGGCCAATCTCAATCGCTGATCATACATGGTCAGTAGCATTCCTTCGATGCTGAGTTCAGGATTCAATCGTGTTTGAACAATCTTGATGGTGTTCAATAGTTTACCCAAACCTTCAAGGGCGAAGTATTCGCACTGAACGGGCACGATTACACTATCTGCTGCGGTGAGCGAGTTGATGGTGATGAGGCCCAAGGAAGGTGAGCAATCAATGATGATGAAGTCATAATCATCTTTGAGTTTGTTGAGCGCCATCCGCATCATACGCTCACGATTGGGCATGTTGATCATCTCAATTTCGGCACCCACCAAATCAATATGAGCAGGAATGATATCGAGGTTTGGATTCTTTGTGCTCAGAATAATGTCTTTTGGCTCTACTTGATTGATGATGCACTCGTAAATGCTGGTGCGCACATTTCTGGGATCAAATCCTACACCCGAAGTTGCGTTCGCTTGTGGATCAGCATCTACGATGAGCGTTTTCTTTTCAAGCACTCCAAGGCTCGCTGCCAAGTTGATACTTGTGGTGGTTTTTCCAACCCCACCTTTTTGGTTCGCAACTGCTATTATCTTTCCCATATTCTATATTAATTCTTTCTGTTCTCCGATTTCCATCAAAGCCAGGTTAACAAGGTTGTCCGTAAACTGCTTTTTTGCAGCCTCGTGATCGATTTCTATGTATCCAAAAGTGTCGTAATGCATTCCAATGACTTGATCACACTTTACAAATTTGGCTGCTCGAATGGCATCTGAAACACCCATGGTGAAGTTATCACCGATGGGTAAAATGGCGTAGTCAAGATTCACGTCTTCTCCGATTAACCGCATATCATACGTCAGTGCGGTGTCTCCTGCATAGTAAATGTTGGTGTCTCCAATGCAAAGAACAAAACCGCCAGGATTACCTCCATAAGTACCATCCGGCAACACGCTAGAGTGCACAGCATTTACATACTTCACGGTGCCAAAATCAAATTCCCAACTGCCTCCATGGTTCATTGGATGGCCATTGTCTATGCCTTTTTCAGCAAACCAAGATACAATCTCAAAGTTGCTTACCACTTTGGCGCCAGTGCGTTTCAAAATTGCCTCAGCATCCGCTACATGATCCTCATGCCCGTGAGAGATAAGCACATAATCGCACTCAATTTTGTCCACATCCAAATTCGCCACCTGAGTCGCGTCTAAATTCTTCTTTCGAATCTCTTGCACAATAGAATTGGGGCTGATGAATGGATCGAAGAGAATTTTCTTTTCTCCCGTATCCAACAAAAAGCAAGCATGACCGAGGTATGTTAGTTTCTTTTTGATTTCTAAATCAATTAACGTCAAATTTGATCAAATTAGAGGGGCGTTCGATGGAAGTGTGCAGCTAGTTATCCGTCTTTTTTAAACATGAATCTGTGAACACCCGGCAAAAGTGTTTGTATCTATTCAAGCCCTGATTAGATTGTGCTTGTAGCTAAGTGTCAGAATGTTCGATGATGTATTTTTCTGCCCATGCCCCGTCTTCAAAAACTTTTCCACATTTTTTGAAACCAAGTTTATCCAAAACACGAATCGATCGTTCGTTTTTGGGTAAAACAAAGGCGAAGATTTCAGTCAAGTCCAATGTGTTGAAACCGTATTCTAATGAAGCCTGGGATGCTTCCGTGGCATATCCATTTCCCCAATAGTCACGTTTCAGCCGGTAGCCCAAGTCATTCAATTTGTGGTCTTCTAGATATTTGATGCTACAAAAACCTATGAATTCACCAGTGTCTTTGAGCGTAACTGCAAACCGACCATATCCATGTTTGGAGTAGTCACCAAGCACATCTTCTCGAATTCTGCGCTCGATTTCTTCCAATGAAACCACGCCACCATCGTGGGTATATCTACTTACCGATGGATCCAAATTCATCTCATAAGAGGCATGCACGTCATCCATGGTATGTGGCCTCAAAACAAGTCGTTCGGTGGTGATGGTTTTCAAGATGATCTGCTGTGATTATAGGCCAAATGTAATCTACACTGATCGTGCAATGCGTGAGAATAAATGACGTATTTTAGAGCGCGGCAAACGTATGAGTCAAGTGGTTAGAATTCAAGATGTTAAGAATGATGGATTGCTTGTCAATCCCATCATTGACATGCTTAAATCGTATCAAGTATTCTGCTTTCGAGGTGATCTTGGTGCCGGTAAAACCACCTACATCAAATCTATTTGCCGGGAATTAGGAGTGAAAGATGAAATGTCAAGTCCGTCTTTTTCAATCGTCAATGAGTATAAGACTGCGCATGGAGAAACCCTTTATCATTTTGATTTATACCGTTTGAAAAATGAAGCAGAGCTGATCGATATTGGCTGGTATGATTACCTAAATGAGGAAAGTTCCTTGTTCATTGAATGGCCCGACAAGGCCGAGAACGTAATGCCGGAAGATGCTGTGTACGTACAAATAGAAATTGAAGCAGATTCAACCCGAAAAATCACCATACAAAAACCTGAACCATGAGCCTATCAAAAGAAGCCCAACGAGCGCTTTCTCAATCTGCAATGATTCTACCACAGGAGCAAATGCAGCCCGTGGGTCAAAAGCATAAAAAGTTGTTTATCGGAATCCCCAAGGAGATCTCTATGCAAGAGAATCGGGTTGCGATGGTTCCGGAGGCGGTGCAATTATTGGTGAATAACGGTCATCGAGTCAAACTTGAAACTGGTGCTGGAGAGGCCTCACATTTTT
>JALRDM010000095.1 GCA_023262195.1 Salibacteraceae bacterium
CATTAATTGGATTCCTGTTTCTCAATTGGAATCCAGCTAAGATGTTTATGGGTGATACAGGAAGCCAAATGCTTGGCGCTATGCTAGCCGCAGTTGGTATTACATTCTTTTGGAACAATGATGCCATCATCACAGATCATAGCTGGTATTCGAAATTGGTGATAGTGATGACTGCCTTTGTTATACCCATAGGAGACTCTCTCACCGTTACCATCAACAGACTCAGACGGGGCCAATCGCCTTTTGTTGGTGGTAGAGATCACACAACCCACCACTTATCATACGCAGGGCTCACTGATCGGCAAGTTGCTTATGTGATGATTGGCTTATCTGCCATTTCAGTTTTGCTCATCGCAGGACTTCAATACATTCCAAAACCAAACTTGTCGCTCTACGTGACTATCTTGTTTATATACTGCATACTTGCAATTGGATTTCTCTTCAGCACCCCACGTTGGAGAAAAGCCAAATCAAGATATCAAACGTTAAACTCTCCGACAGGTTAAATGCACCGAACCTCTGCTCTATTGTCCATATTCACCATTACGGTGCTCGTGGCGATGATTTATCTCTTTACAGGCTCAACCAATGAGCAAGCCGAAAGCAATCAGTATAAAAACACGTTCAAGGAAGATTACCGCGTTTACGCCCTCGAATTGCCTCAAAAAATGCAGTTTGCCGATGAGGAAGTGCCCGTATCCTTATTAGATGTGAGAGAAAAACTTGATCGGGAAATGCTGGTAAACACTTATTGGCAGTCTCAGACAATGTTGTTTATTAAACGAAGTAATCGCTGGTTTCCAGTGATCGAGCCTATTCTAGAAGAAGAAGGTGTACCCACCGACTTTAAGTATCTCGCCTTAATAGAGAGTGGATTTGAGCAAGTTGTCAGTCCAGCAGGAGCCACTGGGTTTTGGCAATTAATGAAAGCCTCTGCCCAAGAAAACGGGCTTGAAATAACAGGCCCCATTGATGAGCGCTATAACGTTGAAAAATCAACAAGAGCTGCATGTGCATACCTAAAAACAGCTAAAGAACGATTTGGATCTTGGACACTTGCAGCAGCCTCATATAATATGGGAATGGCAGGGTTGAGCCGTCAATTGGAAAGACAAAAGGCTACCAACTATTATGACCTAGTATTGAACTCAGAAACTTCCAGATACCTATTTAGAATATTCGCAGCAAAAACGATCCTTGAAAACCCGTCAGACTATGGTTTTACATTTCGCGAGAAGGATCTTTATGCCCCACTCAACTGGAAGGAAATTACCGTAGACTCCACAGTGAATAATCTTGCCTATTTTGCCTTTGAACAAGGTATAAATTACAAGGCCCTCAAGTTTCTTAACCCTTGGCTGAGAGACAGTTATTTACCTAATAAATACGGCAGAACCTACACCATTAAAATCCCGATTGCTCCTCAATCCGATCTTTTGATTTATGACAAGGAGCAAGTTGCTACTTTCACGCGCCAGAAAAGTGATGAAAGCAAAAACGAAGGCGCAGAAGATTGAGGCATCGGAAGGAAGTATAGAGATTCTCGGAGCACGAGAGCACAACCTCAAAGACATTGATTTAGCTATACCTCGCAACCAGCTTGTGGTGATTACAGGCTTGAGTGGCAGTGGTAAATCTTCGCTGGCTTTTGATACCATTTACGCAGAAGGGCAAAGGCGCTATATCGAGACCTTTTCTGCATACGCTCGACAGTTTATTGGGGGACTTGAGCGTCCTGATGTCGATAAAATCAATGGGTTGAGTCCTGTGATATCGATCGAGCAAAAAACCGTTAACAAAAACCCACGATCTACTGTGGGTACCATTACAGAGATTTATGATTTCCTGAGACTTCTATATGCAAGAGCGTCTGAGGCATACAGTTATGTCACAGGAGAAAAAATGGTTCGCTACAGCGATAAGCAAATCATTGATCTCATCACAGAAACATATTTAGGCAAAGAGGTTACACTATTATCTCCTCTAGTGAAGGGTCGAAAAGGACATTATCGCGAGCTTTTTGAGCAAGTAGCACGCAAGGGTTTTTTAAGAGTTCGCGTTGATGGTAGTATTGAGAAGATCAAACACCGAATGCAGGTTGATCGCTACAAGACACACGACATTGAAATCGTAATTGATCGACTTCGGGTTGAAAACACAAACGCCAAGCGCTTAAAGCAGTCCATAGAAACTGCTCTCAAGGAGGGAAAGGGTCAGTTGATGCTCTTAGAGGAAGATGAAAAGACGGTGAAGTTTTATAGCAGATCCTTAATGTGTCCAACCAGTGGCGTTTCGTATGATGAGCCTGCTCCAAATATTTTCTCTTTCAACTCACCCTATGGTGCTTGTCGCACGTGCAATGGACTGGGCGAAACACGTGTAGTAGATGTGGAGAAAATCATTCCCAACCCAAAGCTTAGCATCAAAAAAGGTGGATTGGCACCTTTGGGTGACTACAAACAGAATTGGATTTTCAAGCAAATTGAAATGGTTGGCGAGAAATACGGTTTCAAGCTTAATACACCCATTGAAGATATACCTGACGAGGTAATTGACATAGTGCTTTACGGAACCAACGAGCAACTTGAAGTGAAGAGCGAAACTCTTGGAGTTACCAAATCGCTCAATATTCGATTTGAGGGAGTAGCTAATATTTTGATGGACCAGTTTAAGGATAACAGCAGCAATAGCTACCAAAAATGGGCTGGTGCATTTATGAATAAAGTGACATGCCAGGCATGCAACGGTACTCGACTGAAAAAGGAATCGCTTTATTTCAAATTCGATGGGCGGAACATCGCTGAAATTGCCAGTATGGAAATCAGTGAAATATATGATTGGCTCGAAGGCATTGAAGACCGCTTAACGGATAAGCAACAAACCATTTCTGTAGAGGTACTTAAAGAAATCCGATCAAGGTTGCAGTTCTTATTAGATGTTGGTATCGAATACCTCACCCTAAACCGATCATCGCGTACACTGAGCGGTGGCGAAGCACAGCGAATTCGACTGGCTACACAAATTGGTTCACAACTCACCAACGTACTTTACATACTTGACGAACCGAGCATTGGGCTCCACCAGCGTGACAATCATCGATTAATAACATCCCTTAAAGAATTAAGAGATATCGGCAATAGTGTAATTGTGGTGGAGCATGATAAAGATATGATGCTTGATGCCGACTATGTGATCGATATAGGGCCACGAGCAGGAGTAAATGGTGGTCAGGTAGCAGCAGCGGGCACTCCCAAGGAGCTCTTAAAATCCAACACGCTCACTGCAGATTACCTCGCTGGCAGGGTGCAAATTGAAGTGCCCAAACGCGTTAGAAAGGGAAATGGCAAAAGCATTGTCTTATCTGGTGCCAACGGTCATAATTTGAAAAATATAGATGTAGAATTCCCACTTGGCAAACTCATTTGTGTGACTGGAGTATCGGGAAGCGGAAAATCCTCTTTGGTAAATGGTACCCTCTACCCCATTCTACAGCAAAAACTTTATAATTCGTCAAAGATTCCTTTACCTTATAAGAAGATTACAGGCCTTAAAAATATTGATAAGGTAATTGAGATCGATCAAGCCGCAATCGGAAGGACACCTCGATCCAATCCTGCCACCTACACGAATATTTTCACTGAGATTCGCCAATTATTTACCGCATTACCCGAGGCGAAAATTCGTGGATACAAACCAGGTAGATTCTCATTTAATGTAAAGGGTGGCCGCTGTGAAACTTGCCAAGGCGCTGGGATGAAGACCATCGAAATGAATTTCTTACCCGATGTATATGTCGAGTGTGAGACTTGCCAAGGCAAACGATATAATCGAGAAACATTGGAGATCCGATATAAGGGCAACTCGATTAACGATGTGTTGGAGATGACAGTTGACAAGGCCGTATCTTTCTTTGAAAACATTCCATCTATTCACTCCAAAGTAAAAACCCTCCAAGAAGTGGGTTTGGGGTATGTAAAACTTGGGCAACCTTCCACAACACTGAGTGGTGGTGAAGCACAGCGAGTTAAGCTCTCTACAGAGTTGGCTAGAAAAAGTACTGGCCGTACGTTGTACATATTGGATGAACCAACCACTGGTCTTCATTTTGAAGACATCAGAATGCTGCTCGAAGTGCTAAACCGCCTGGTAAATCAAGGAAATACGGTACTCATTATTGAGCATAACTTAGACATAATAAAGGTGGCTGATCACATTATAGATATTGGACCTGAAGGTGGGCGCGATGGAGGAAATGTAGTGGTCACTGGAAGTCCAAGGCAAGTAATCAAACACACAACAAGTTATACGGGAAAATTCCTAGCGCCAGAGCTAGATTAGACGGTCAGCACATCGAGTGCTCCTTATATACCAAAATCATCTATTGCATCGCGGTTAAACCCTGGGGTTAAAACACCACCACTAAACTCCTGATTACTTGCATAAGATTTACCTATTTGATGTATCATTGGATAAATGAAAAATCAAAAGTTTAAGCATCCGGAGAGCTTGATGATGTCTCATGGATACGATCCCAAATTAAGTGAGGGCGCCATTAAATGTCCCATATTTCAAACCTCAACCTTTGTATTTGATTCTGCCGAAGCGGGTAAGGGTTTCTTTGAAATCGCCTATGGTCTGAGAGAAAAAGGACCTACAGAAGAAATGGGACTGATCTACAGCCGTTTGAATAATCCTGACCTAGAAATACTCGAAAACCGCCTCTGTCTTTGGGATGGAGCGGATGACTGTGCCGTATTTGAAAGCGGCATGAGCGCAATAAGCACCATTATGCTTGAGTTTCTCTCACCCGGAGACTGTGTGCTTTACAGCAATCCGTTGTATGGAGGTTCTTACCATTTCATCAAAAACGTATTGTGTCGATTTGGTATTGAGGCCATCGCTTTCAATGCACATGAGCCAGAAAACAAAATCAATGACATCATTGAAAAACACGGTGCTCAAGACAAGGTGAAAATGATCTATATCGAGACCCCTGCAAATCCCACCAACCAATTGGTTGATATTGAGGCTTGCCGAAAGGTGGCTGATCGTTTCAGTAAAGATGACCAGCGCGTATTGCTGGCGGTTGACAATACATATATGGGTCCAATTTGGCAACATCCGCTCGCGCACGGGGCTGACTTGGTGGTCTATTCTGCTACTAAGTATATCGGAGGTCATAGTGATGTGATTGCTGGAGCTGTATTGGGTTCTGCAGAACTTATGACTCGGGTTAAAACCCTACGCACCTTCTTGGGTAATATGGCTGGGCCTTGGACAGGTTGGTTGCTTATGCGAAGCCTCGAAACACTCAAAGTTCGCATGAATGAACAGGCCCATAATGCCGAGCAAATCGCCAACTATTTACAGGCGCATCCTAAAGTTAAAAAAGTGCACTATCTGGGATTTTTAACCGAAAAGGATAATCCCCAGAATTTTGCGGTATATCAGCGTCAACTCAAGTCTGCCGGGGCTATGATTTCATTCGATATTGATGGTGGTGAAAAAGAGTGTTTTCGTTTTCTCAATTCCTTAAAATTGATAAAACTCGCGGTTAGCCTTGGAAGTACGGAGAGCTTAGCCGAACATCCATCGACCATGACCCACTCAGACGTGACTCCTGAGGATAAGGCACTTTATGGTATTTCAGATAGCCTGGTTCGACTATCAATTGGTGTGGAACACTATGAAGACTTAATTACCGACATAGGTTCAGCACTTGATGCGGTTTAGCGGAAAAAGTATCTGTAAATTAAAACCACCGCGCAGAATAGAAACATGAAAATGCTGATGCGGTTGATACCGTGCATCATTCTTAAGTTAAAGTTCTTATCGCCTTTTTGAAAAAGCGTGAGCGGATTTAAGTATTTAGCGATTCGTTGAAAAAACATAGTCAAAGATTACCAATTTCATTGTATAACTAACTAATGCAATCATTGTTCGCTTAAAAAGATGTCATGCAAGTGCAATACCTGCGGAATCAATGCCATTTGGCCATTGTTGTCGATCACATAATCTACCCTCGCTTGTAATTCGTCCTGATCCATCTGGTTATTCATTCTTGATATAACTTCTTCACGAGTTTGACCACCACGGCTCATGACCCTTTCAATTCGAGTTTCATTGTCTGCAACCACACCAATGATCACATCGCATGATTTATGCGATCCTGACTCAAACATAATTGCCGCTTCCTTGATGATGTACTTTTCAGCTCGATATCCATTCAGCCAACTTTCAAAATCTCGACCAACTGCCGGATGAACAATGGCATTCAGCGCAGCAAGTTTTTGTTCATCATTAAAAACCAACTTGGCGAGCATAGTTCTGTTTAATTGATCGCCTTGAAATACATCTTCACCAAAGGTTGCCATCAACTGAGACTTCACAAGCGGTTCGAAATTCATAAGCTGTTTGGCTTGACTATCCGCATCGTAAACATGAATTCCCAAACTTCGAAATACCTTACATACCGTAGTTTTCCCCGAACCAATACCGCCAGTCAAACCCACTTTCAACATTCCTCCTATTGTTTTGACACCACTATTTCTACTTGCTTGGGACTTACGCTAACCTCTTGAGCCAAACTCGGCCACCGTTCCAGCTCAACGGGTAGAATTGGATAGTCCACTTTCCGCTTTTGGTAATCGACTTGAAGTTGAAAATCCGATTGCTCAATTCCATCAAATCTTGATAAAGGAACTTGTACAGTGACTTCAATGGCGTTTGGAAATGTTAAAAGCTTAAGCGAATCCGGCACATTCAAATGCGTTAACTCGAGCATAAACTTCTTTTCAGTCAATTGATCTATATCAATGCTTACCAATACAGAATCAGGAAAAACCCTCGCATTGTCGCCCAACTTTTCTAAATCAACCTGTGACTTCACCACTTTCGACTTATTTAACTCCCCTGCATCGGATTGCCTGGTTGAAACAAAGGACATGGTATCAAGAATTGACAATGGACCAAACACCTCTACCTCCGCTGGACTTGTTGAAACTGAATCGAGCAGTGTATATCCCTGTTGTATGCTGTAGGTAACCTTTGGCTTTACTGGTAGTGTTCGTGATACTTTTAGATCAAACAGAAACTCGATACTATCAGATAACACTCGATTAATACCAATGGGACCTTTTAGACGTTTCTGTAGTTGACTGCTCAGTAGCGCAGGGTCCAGATAACCTCGCTCATAATCTCCATAAACACTCATCTTGAGATTATCCAAATTAATCGTCATGGTATCCTTGATCAATTCATCATCATGTTGAAGCAAGTCATATCCAGTACCTGTAAGACTCACAGCCAATTGATCAGGAACATGATTCAATAAAACCTTACTCTGAGGAAAATTCACGTAATTGATTGGTATCAGCACAGTAGTGCTAAAACTCTTGTTTAAACTAAGCATCAACCATGAGACCAATGCCAATCCGACACAGACCAAGAAAATACTGAGTTTCTTTCGGTCTTTGAAAATTTCGGTTATACTAAAAAATGAATCCTTGGCCATTGGAGCGAATGTATGATTTAAGGCATTTTGAGCGCGCTCAGTTGATCTAAGATCATTTGACAAACATATTTATCGACAGGCCACTTAAACATCTCTGGTTTAAGCTGATCTAACGCAACCCAACGATGTTGATCAATTTTCTCGGTTTTCGAATCCTCAAATTGAAGTGGTTCGCCAAAAATGCGCGATTGGAGCGCTCCCTCACCTTGCACCTTGTAATAAATACTCATCAACTGCTGATTTTGATCAAAAGCCGAAGGTTGATAGAAATGAGTGGTATAAAAGTGATCGATAACCTCAATTGGGGTGTTCAGTTCCTCTTGAAACTCCCGGATGAGACAGTCATTGTTCCCTCTCCGGCTTCTAATCCACCACCCCGAAATTTTGTGAATTCTAAACCACCATAACGCTCATCGCTTACCAGCAGTGTATCTTGGTCTATGAGTATGCCGTAAAC
>JALRDM010000103.1 GCA_023262195.1 Salibacteraceae bacterium
ATTCCTTAACATCACAAAATAGATTCCGTAATAAAACAAAAGGAACTACTGTAGTCACATCCTATGAAGATTTACAAAAGTATTGGAATGATCAATATATGATAATGAAAGACAATTTATTTACTATTATGTTTGCATAACATTATAATCTTATGACTCCACCACAAAATGCTATACAGATTAAGGTTAATCAAAACACCTACATCAAAGACCCTCAGTCCAGTGAACTTGGTCAACGCATCATTTCATCAAGCGTAGAAATGATCTTTGAATTAGGGTTTGAGCAATTCACCTTCAGGAAGATAGCGGCTGAAATTGGCTCAACGGAAGCTTCGATTTACCGATACTTTGAAAGCAAACATATGATGTTGCTCTACTTTATTTCTTGGTATTGGAATTGGACGGAGTACCGCCTGAGTTTATCTCTGGCAAACATTGAGTCTGCTGATGAACGATTGAAAAGATCCTTATCATTATTAACTACTGAGGTTACAGAAGAAGGCAAATTTGAACATATCAACGAAGCCAAGTTACAGCGGATCGTAATTGAAGAATCATCAAAAGCTTATTTAAACAAAGCAGTTGACGATGTCAATAAAGATGGAGCCTTCGCTGATTATAAAAGAATCGTGGCCAATGTTGCGAGTATTATTCTTGAAATCAATCCAAAGTACAAATATCCGCACATGCTGATCTCAGCGGTAATTGAAGGAGCGCACCACGAGCGATATTTTGCAAAACATTTACCAAGACTTACAGACTCGGTTAAAGGAGAGGATTCGATTGAATGTTTCTTCCTTGACATGGTCACAAAAACAATAAAAAACTAATAGATGGAATCCACCAAATATTCTCCAATGCAGCGTTTTTGGAGGTTGCTCAAACCCGACCGAGCAGACATTAGAAACGTGTATGTATACGCGATTTTTAATGGGTTAATAAACCTTTCTCTTCCTCTAGGTATTCAAGCAATCGTAAACCTGATTCAGGGTGGACAGATCAATACCTCTTGGGTGGTTTTGGTAGCGATCGTGGTTCTGGGTGTCGGTTTATCTGGTGTACTACAAATATTCCAGCTGAGGATCGTGGAGAACCTTCAACAGAAAATTTTCACTAGAGCAGCTTTTGAATTTGCCTATCGTATTCCGAAAATCAGACTCGAAGCGCTTTACAAGAAGTATGCTCCTGAGCTTATGAATCGATTTTTTGACGTCATGTCTTTACAGAAAGGCTTGACAAAAATTTTGATTGACTTTTCTGCAGCCATACTTCAGATGGTCTTCGGTCTAATCCTACTATCATTCTATCACCCATTCTTCATCCTGTTCAGTTTAATTCTTGTGGTGTTTGTCTTTATTGTATTCCGCTTAACTGCGGCCATCGGATTGGCAAAAAGCCTGGAAGAATCAAAGAATAAGTATAAGGTAGCTTATTGGCTTGAAGAGCTGGCGAGAACGTCAAGCACATTTAAGCTTGCAGGCAAAAGCAGTCTACCTTTACAAAAGACAGACAAGGCAGTGGGAAAATACTTGGATGCGCGTGAAGAACATTTCTCCATCTTGGTAAGACAATACTCTTTGATGGTGATATTCAAAGTGATCATCGTTACAGGTCTCCTAGCCATCGGTGGTATTCTTGTGATGGAGCAGCTGATGAACATCGGGCAGTTTGTTGCAGCAGAAATCATCATCCTCTTAATTATCACCTCCGTAGAGAAAATTGTACTCAGCATTGAGACCATTTATGATGTACTCACTGGTCTAGAGAAAATTGGACAAGTAACCGACCTTGAACTGGAAAATGATGAAGGAGTGGACTTGAGTCAAGAGTGCCAAGAAACTCCAGTCTATCTCAAGTTTGATCAAGTAAGTTTCATTTATCCTGGAAACAAACAAAAATCTCTCAATAATGTGAGTTTTGAGGTTTCTTCAGGCGAGCGTATTATGGTCACTGGGGGTAACCTCTCTGGTAAGAGTACTTTACTGCAGATAGTCGCTGGATTATATGATGTAAATGATGGCACTATCAGCTACCAAGGACTTTCCAAGAGAAGTATTTCGAGTGAATCGTTGAGATCAATTATGGGCGATTGCTTATCCCAAGAACAGCTATTTGAGGGAACGATCTTAGAAAACTTAACCTTAAATGATCCTACAATCAGTCTTAAGGATGTGAAACAAGTATTGAAAGACCTCGGTATTAGCGATTTTATTGGCCAACTTTATGATGGCTTGGAAACCGAGATCGAACCGCAGGGAGCTAATTTACCGCGGAGTATTGGTCAGTTGCTATTGATTGCCAGAGGTGTGGTAAAAAGGCCAAAAATTCTCCTTCTTGAAGATGCGCTCGAGCATTTAGATGAAAAACATCGTAAATGTGTGATCGACTACATCACTGATCCCGCACGAAACTGGACATTAATGGCTTCATCTACAGACTCTTACTTGGCAAGTAAGTCAGACCGGTTATTCCTAATGGAAGATGGAGAGGTTGTTAAAGTAGGAAGCTATGAAGAGTTAAAGTCAACCCTTAACCTTAAAAACAACGGCCATGCTTAATATCACTCAAAACACGGTAGCGGATCAGCTAAGAGCCCATAACCTACCTTCTCTCAATGAGGTTGAAAGTAGAGTATCGAACAAGGTATTACGAAGATCATTGGGAATCTTTTTCGGAATACTTCTGGTCATGATGTTTGTGCCTTGGACACAGAATATCAGGTCAGCAGGAAACATGACCACAATTCATCCTGACCAAAGGCCCCAAACAATTCACTCAATCATCGCGGGAAGAATTGAGAGCTGGCATGTGAAGGAAGGAGACTATGTGAATAAAGGTGATACCATAATCCGTATCTCAGAGATTAAAGATGATTACTTTGACCCCAAGCTACTCGAAAGAACACAAGAGCAACTCACCGCAAAGGAGATGTCAGTTTCTAGTTATATGGAAAAAGTCAAGGCTTTAGACAATCAAATTGACGCACTGGTTGCTAACGGTAAGCTTAAGCTAGAGCAAACCAAAAACAAACTAAAGCAAGCGCATTTAAAGGTTCAAAGTGACAGCATTAAGTACGAAGCGGCACAAACAAATTATCAAATTGCCCAAGCACAGTATGATCGAATGATTGAAATGGAAAGGGAGGGTTTAAAATCACTTACCGATCTTGAAAAGCGAAAACTGACCTTGCAGAAGCGAGAAGCGGAAATCATTGAGGCAGAAAACGATTTACTAACAAGCAAGAATGAATTGATTAATGCAAAAGTGGAGATCAACTCGATTCAAGCTAAATTTAGGGATGATATATCTAAAGCCGAGTCAGATAAGTATACAGCAATGAGCAGTATGTATGACGCAGAAGCCGTTGTAACAAAGCTTCAAAACCAATTCATGAACTATACGGTTCGGGCGGGCATGTATTTTATCACTGCTCCTCAGGATGGATATATCACAAAGGTGATACAGGCAGGTATAGGAGAAACAATTAAGGAAGGCTCTGCCATTGTGAGTATCATGCCATCGCGATATGACCTTGCTGTCCAGCTCTATGTGAAACCACTCGATTTACCCTTGGTGAAAAAAGGACAGCACGTACGTATACAGTTCGATGGTTGGCCAGCAATTGTATTCTCAGGTTGGCCAAATACGAGCTATGGCACCTATGGCGGAACTGTGTTTGCTATAGATAATTTTATTAGTGATAACGGCATGTATCGCGTACTTGTAGCGCCTGATACTGCGGATCATCCATGGCCAGATGCACTTCGAGTTGGCGCTGGCACAAGAAACTTTATGCTTTTACAAGATGTGCCAATATGGTACGAATTATGGCGACAAATCAACGGCTTCCCGCCCGACTATTATGTTGACGATATGAACCTAATCGGGAGCGATAAATCAGACTCAAAAGAAAAGAAATGAGACTCGCAGCTTTTTTGCTGGTTTTTATTTGGACCACCTCCTTCTCCCAATCTGTGGAGCTGAAAACGCTCACAGAAACCGAGTATATGGAACGAGTCTTAATGCACCATCCGCTGGCCAAGCAGGCCGACCTACGCATTGCTCAGGGTAACGCCTATGTAATGAAGGCGCGTGGCAGCTTTGACCCAAAGCTTGGAGCTGATTTGAACCAAAAATACTTCGATGATAAACCCTATTACTCGCTGCTCGATGCTGGCCTCAAGGTTCCTACATGGTTCGGTCTGCAATTTCAAGGTGGGTATGAAAGCAACCGCGGTCAGTTTTTAAATCCAGAAAATAGCGACCCCACCGATGGATTGGTATATGCTGGCGTAGCTCTTCCACTAGGACAAGGTTTGTTTATAGATGAACGCAGGGCAATGTTGCGCCAAGCACAGGTGTATCAAGAAAGTACTGAGGTACAACGACAGGCGATGATCAACGAGCTTTTATATGAAGCTGCATCGGCTTACTGGAATTGGTTTGCATCGTATAATATTATGCTTGTTTACGAAGAAGGTCTTGAACTGGCTACCACTCGATTCATTGCAGTTAAACGAAGTGCCGTTCTAGGCGATGTGCCAACCATTGATACACTTGAATCAGGCATTCAGGTTCAGAATCGACAGTTAATGTTACAGCAGTCTCAGCTGGATTTTGCAAATGCCACCGCCCTACTCGAGACATATTTGTGGGAAGACGGCACCATACCATTGGAGATTGATGAGAACACCGTTGCTCCAAATTTCGAAGAAACAGAGTCGCTATCACTGAACCCCACATACGTTAATCAGCTTGATAGCTTGAGCCAAACCCATCCGCTACTACAGCAGTATCGCTATAAAATCGAGCAACTTGAAATAGAACAACGCTGGAAACGAGAGCAATTGAAACCCACGCTTAACCTGAAATACAACGCCTTAAGTGAGCCAGTAAATGGTGACGTCTTGTCGGCTTACTCCCCAAACAATTACAATTGGGGACTAGAATTTGGTATGCCGTTGTTTCTGAGAAAAGAGCGTGGAGACATGCGTTTAAACGCCATCAAAATTCAAGATGCCGAATTCGACATCTTCGACAAAGAGCAAGCGTTGCTATTTAAAGCACAAGCATCGCTCAATGATTGGCAAACGACTGATCAGCAAGTAAATCTATATCGGAGAACAGTGCGTGACTATGCAGGTTTACTTGCGGGTGAACGAACCCTGTTCAGAAATGGTGAGAGTTCGCTTTTCATGGTAAACAGTCGGGAGCTTGGCTATTTAAGTACAAAGGTTAAGTTGGTTGAACTGATTACAAAAAACCGAAAAGCTCGCATCAGCGCTGACTATGCATTTGGTATTCTTGGCACGAATTAATAAAGAAGGGAGTTTAAGATGTTTATACTAAGCATTGAATTGATTGAAACAGCGATCGTAATCCTATTGATGATCGTAGCTCAATTCATCTCAAACCGAGCGATTAACAACGCTTTGAAGCGTTTCCGTTTTACACTTCAGCGCAGGCGCCTTATTACCAAATTGATCAATTTCATTGTTTTTCTGCTTTCAGCCATTGCTATAGTGGCCATTTGGGGCATAGATCAAAGCGAACTTTTCCTATTTCTCTCATCTGTAGTTACGGTAATAGGTATTGCCTTTTTTGCTCAGTGGTCTCTACTGTCAAACATGACTTCTGCTTTGATATTATTTTTCAATCATCCGGTTAAAATTGGCGACTCCATTGAGATTTTTGACAAGGACTTTCCCGTGAAGGGCACCATCAAAAACATCGGATATTACTTCGTGCAAATTGAAACGGAAAACAAGCAGCTATACACGATACCAAATTCGGTTTTACTTCAAAAAATGATCTCTGTTAAAATCAATTGACTGACAGGAAAACCATCGCGTTTGTAATCAAACCAATTACTGAAGATGTAAGGCTGCATAATCAGCACTTTTTCACTCATTCACACTAAGCGAATCTGCTATGGAACGATCGTTGGCTAATCTCGGCAACTTATTTTGACCACCGAGTTTCCCTTTGCTCTCCATATAATTATTGAATTCACCCTTGGGCAGCTTCTTAATGACAAGTGAGCGCAGCACACTACCAGCAATCAAATCATCATAGTACTTGTTTCGCGATCTAAGCGCTAGATCCAATGACTCAGCAAACCCAATTGGTATATCTGAAGCACATTCTACAAACCACTCGTGATATGGCAGACCGTCTTGAGGATTCACTTCTGGTGCTACATGAAATTCATTGACTAAAAGGTTGAAGTGTGAAGAAACTTCACTCATGGCACCCTCCACTTCTTCTGCGATAACATGCTCGCCAAATGCAGAAATAAAATGAGCAATTCTCCCTGTCACAAGTATCTTATAAGGCGTTGTGGATATAAACTTCACCGTATCTCCGATGAGGTAGCCCCACAAACCACTCGATGTATTGAGCACTACTGCGTAGTTAACTCCTATTTCTACCTCAGCGAGGGTAAGCCTTGATGGATGTTCGTTGTGTATTTCACTAACTGGGATGAATTCATAAAAGATGCCTCCATCTAAGTTGAGGAGTAAACCTGGGGATCTATAATCATCCTGAAACGCAATAAAGCCTTCAGATGCAGGATAAGTCTCAAGCGAGTCTATTTCCTTGCCAATCCGTTCATTAAAAAGTGTTCGATATGGATCAAAATTCACTCCACCATGCGCGAATACTGAAAGGTTTGGAAATATATCAGCGATGGTATTCTTACCCGTTTTTTTAATCAATCGCTCAAAATACATCTGAACCCATGGCGGAATGCCACTAATCAAACGCATGTCTTGATCCACTGTTTCATCAACAATGGCATCAATCTTTGCTTCCCAATTTTCAATGCAATTCGTGGCCATTGATGGAAGCCGGTTTCGCTGCAAATAACTTGGTACGTGGTGCGCTACAATACCCGATAATCGACCGATTTTAATCCCGTTTGCCGCTTGCATAACCGGACTTCCTTGCAGGAAAATCATTTTTCCTTCAGTGAATGATACATTTCCAGAGTCATGGATATACTTAAGAAGTGTACTTCTCGCAGCACGAATTTGAGCTGCGATACCATGATCGCTCATTGGAATATACTTAGCACCAGAGGTAGTTCCAGAAGTAGTACAGAAATATTTAGGCAAACCAGGATAAAGCACATCTCGCTCGCCTGCTTGTATTCTTTGGATATATGATTTTAATCCCTCATAATCGGTGATGGGTATGGCTTCACTCCAATCGCTCATTGCAAGACGATTGTTGACCGAATGTGCTTTACCAAAAGCTGTGTTCGAAAGTTGCTCTACTAAAAAACGAAATGTGCTTTCTTGAGTTGCGATAGGATCATCACTCCACTTCTTGATTTTAGCCACCTCGCGTTTGGCCAACAACTTTGCACCGATTGCCTTAACTCCCACAAAAACGAATGTACTCGCCTAGGCTAAATAAACCCAAGATTGGTTCGGAAGAGTTTGACCGCAATGGCCAGTAATATGATGCCAAATACTTTTCGAATTACGGCAATACCCGTAGCTCCGAGCAATCGTTCTATTTGCTTGGTCGTCTTAAGCACGGCATAAACGAGTATAATATTGAGTACGATGGCCACAATGATGTTCTGAACCGCATATTCTGCGCGAAGCGATATGAGCGAAGTCATGGTACCTGCCCCTGCCACCAAAGGAAAAGCCAAAGGAACAATGGAAGCACTGGTCGGCATTTCATCGCGATAAATACGAATTCCTAAAATCAACTCTAACGCGAGGAAAAAGAGGATAAATGAACCCGCGATGGCGAAGGAATTAATATCAATACCAATCAAGGCTAAAATCTCCTCTCCTACATATAAAAAAGCGATCATAATCAAAAGACTCGCGATACTCGCCTTTTCGCTCTGTATGTGGCCTACCTTCTGTCGAATTTGAATAATTATTGGAATGGACCCAATGATATCGATCACTGCAAAAAGCACCATAGTAGCGGTGCCTATTTCTTTTATATCAAACATGTTTTTCGCCCCTTATTTTTCGGGCATCAAAGGTAGGTTTATTCATTTGCAATTTTGACTTAGGCAAGGATGATTTGAGGTAATCGGCAAACCGAAGAAAAGTCAAGATTAAGAGCTCATGATAATCGCTCAGTATCGATTAAATCCCTATGCCAAACAAGCCAACATATCTGATCCCTATGGCCTGTGTAAATGGGTCGAAGCCAAGACCATAGGACCAACTATTGAAGGTGTTTTGTATGTGTTCCTGCCTGCTAATGTCTAACATAACGAACCTGTAAATATTACCATAGATATC
>JALRDM010000132.1 GCA_023262195.1 Salibacteraceae bacterium
ATGAATCGGGAAAAACCCCGTCATCAGCGCCATGAATCCTAAGCCTCCATGAGCTCGAAACTTTGGTGTTAGCAACGCAACTCCAATCACCCCCTCCGCTATAGCCGCCAATACATTGGCAAATCCCTCATCAATAAAATCAGGAATCATCGGAGCATAACTTCGGGCACCAGCACATGCCCAATAGCACCAGTAAGCATTATAATTCCCAAAATAATCGGAGTAGCCTTTTTCAAAGAGGTCTTCACAGCTTTTATTTCTACGTTATATCAAGACATCAATCTTGAACCATTGTATCCTTCGGTCACAGGACTTCAGCGAGATAGGCTTATTTTATTGTTACGTTATTCTATTTAGTGCTGCACCAAATCACGATGCAGGCACTGGAAAACCTCTGTCTCGCATAAGTGCCTCGATCTTGGCATCTCTTCCTCTAAATAATCGATATGCTTCAGCAGGATCAATGGCATTGCGCGGAGCAAACAAGTATTTGATCGCTTTTTGAGCGAGTTCTTTATCGTAAAACCCTCCAGGCGCTTCTATAAACGCTTCCGTAGCATCGGAGGTCAACACATCTGCCCACATGTAGCCATAATAAGCCGTGGCGTAGCCTTCGCCTGAAAACACGTGACCAAAGTGCGGAGTACGGTGTCTCATGGGTAACTCATCCGGCATATTCATCTCAGCCAATGTTTCCCGTTCAAATTGGTCAATATTAATACTGCTAGGATCGGCCAAATGAAGTTTCATATCCATTATGGCAGAGGCCAAATACTCTGTGGTTGAAAACCCTTGGTTAAAAGTGCTCGCATTCTTAATCTTTTCTACAAGCTTCGCAGGCATCGGCTCGCCAGTTTCGTTGTGAACCAAGTAATTGTTGATCACCTCATCTGTTGATAGCCAGCGTTCTAGGAGCTGTGATTGAAATTCAGTGTAATCTCGCACACCGCTATTCAGTGTTGGATATTTCACATTGGCCGAAAAGAAATGCAGTGCGTGACCAAATTCATGAAAAAACGTTGTAGCATCATCCCAAGAAACGAGCAGCGCCTCACCTGGGGCGGGCTTCACAAAGTTTGAGTTGTTCGAAGCAAGCACGTTTTTCTTACCATCAAAATCGGTGTAGCTTCGGTATGTAGTCGCCCAGGCACCCGAGCGCTTGCCTTGTCGCGCATAAGGGTCAAGGTACCAAATGCCAACATTTTCGCCTGTGGTTTTATTGGTCACCTCCCAAACCTTCACATCTTCATGAAAGACGGGAACGTTTCCTTCAGCAACGGATGTAAAATCATAGTCAAATAATCTGCCAGCCACGTAGTGCATAGCCTCAGTGAGTTTATCCAGCTGTAGATATTGCTTAACCTCCTCTGAGTTGAGATCGTATTTCTCTTTTCTCACGAGTTCCGCATAAAATCGGTAATCCCATGGCTCTATGGTGATATTGTCGCCTCGCTTATCAGCCACTGCCTGCATGTCTGCTACTTCTTCTTCCACACGTGCAATAGCAGCAGGCCAAACAGCCATCATCAAATCCATGGCGTTTTCAGGAGTCTTGGCCATTCGATCTTGAAGGCGCCACTCGGCATAGTTTTCATAGCCCATCAAGCCAACTTTTTCTTTGCGCAATCTCAGAATTTCTGCGATGAGTTCGTTGTTGTCATATTCATCACCATTGTCGCCACGCGAGTAGTAATTCTCCCAAACCTGCTGACGCAATTCGCGCTCCGTAGAGTAGGTGAGGAATGGATCCATAGATGAACGCGTATTTACGATTGCATACATGCCGTCCTTTCCATTGTCTGTGGCCATTTTCGCTGCGGACTTTATAAACCCGTCAGACAATCCACCTAATTGATCTTCATTGAGATAGGTGATGTAGTTCTCTTCATCGTGTAGTACGTTGTTTGAGAATTTAGTATAAAGACTCGAAAGCTCTTTGCTAATTTCAGCATATCGTGCTTTTTTTTCGGAATCGAGCTCAGCACCATTCATTTCAAATTGTTTGTAAGTCAAATCCACCACACGCTGCTCTGGCGCTTCAAGTGGTTGCTGTTGCGATGCATCATAAACGGATTTTATTCGTTGAAACAACTTTTCGTTTTGGTTAATCTTGGAGCTGTATTCTGAAATCTTTGGAGCCAACTCAGTCTGAATTTCTCGGAATTCAGGACTTGACATATTCGCACTGAATATTCCGTAATAGGTAAATGCACGATCTAAGGCTTTACCTGAGCGTTCCATTTCAGCAATGGTGTTTTCAAATGTGGGTGGTTCTTCATGGTTCGCAATGGCTTCAATCTCTGCCAAGCTAAGCTCCATTGCCTCCAGCAAGGCAGGCTTTATGTCCTTTACGTTCATTTGGTCAAAGGCTGGTACACCACCGTAAGGGCCTTCCCATTCCTTCAGTAAAACATTATTTGTCATTTGATCTTGTTGTGTTTCTTCTGCTTGTGGCTGTTCGCTGCACCCTATGAATGTAGCGGCAAT
>JALRDM010000175.1 GCA_023262195.1 Salibacteraceae bacterium
TGAGGCCAAAATTGAATTCGACTCAAAGCTGATTACACTCACGGGTGAGTCGGGAGCTGGAAAGAGTATAATGATCAATGCGTTGGCCACGGTGCTCGGTGATCGAGCAAATCACTCGGTAATCAGGGTTGGTGCAGAAAAGTGTGTTATAGAAGTTGTTTTTGGAGGTGTTTCTAAGGGCGTCAAAAGCCTTCTTAAGAGCAAGGATTATGACGTTTATGAAGAGCTTCATATCAGACGCGAGCTTACATCTGCTGGACGAAGTAGGGCGTTTATTAATGACACGCCCGCCAACCTTAGTACCGTGCGTGAAATAGCAGATGAGTTGATTGATATATACAGTCAGCACGAATATGCTTCTCTCAATAAATCAAGCTTTCAGATAGATTACCTTGATGCCTTTGCAGGCAATAAAGACGATGTGCTCGCATACACTAGAATTTTTGAAGAGCTACGTTCGGTTTCTGAAGAACTGGATTCTCTCACAGCAAAAGAGGCTCAGGTCAGAAAGGATCGAGATTACATCCAATTTCAATTTGATGAACTATCCGCTGCAACAATTGAGCAAGACTCGGTGGACGACCTTGAAAATCGATTGGACCTTTTAGAAAATGCCGAAGCGGTGATATCATCGTTAAACAGCGTTGATCATCTTTTAACTGGTGAGCGTACCATTAAGGAAATGCTTGCCGAAGCATTGAACGCCATCAAAGCGGTGAGGAATTCAAATTCAGAAATCAATCAACTGGGTTCTAGATTAGAAACACTGAGTCACGAAGTTTCCGACATTTCTTATGATTTGAACAAAATTGTTGACCAAGTAGAGATTGATCCCCAAAAGACACGCGAGCTGCAGGATAGACTCAATGAGTTGAATACACTGCTACATAAACACGGAAAGGATAGCATAGAGGAGTTGAAAGCATTGGCTCAAACGTATGAGGCTCAGCTACTAGAGTCGGTCAATTTTAAAGACCATTTAGAGGCGCTTCAAATCAAAAAAGATGAGATTCTAAAAGAGGCGATAGCAGTTGCCAAGGCTATTTCTGATAGGCGTAAAAAAGCGACTAAGAAATTTGAAGCCGAAGTAGAAGAGGTGCTCTCAAAATTAGGAATGGAAAAGTCTCAATTTAAAGTTCATATAAGTGATTCTAAAAAATTGTATATCAATGGATTAGATCAGGTAGAATTTATGATTGACGCCAACAGTTCTGGCACCCTAAATCCGGTTTCAAAAGTGGCCTCTGGTGGAGAGATGGCTCGGCTAATGCTAGCGTTAAAAGCTGTGGGTAGAACACAAGAATCAAAGTGCCAAGTGTTTGATGAAATTGATACAGGCGTGAGCGGGGAAGTGGCAAACAGAATTGGTTTATTGATGAAAAAACTCTCAGAAAAGACGCAGTGTTTGGCCATTACACACCTTCCAGGGGTTGCAGCTAAAGGTCATCAGCACTTGAAAGTTTATAAAACAGAAGTCGATGGCATAGTTCAAACCAAGGTGGAATCGCTTAATGAAGATGCGCGCATCGAAGAACTGGCAACCATGTTTAGCGGAAACAAACTCACCGAGTCTGCTTTAGAGACTGCGCGAACAATGCGCGCTGAGACAGATTGACGAACAAGATTATATTTACGCAACTAACAAATCAAAATCACAATGGGTAACTTATTAGAGAACAAAACAGGAATCATTTTTGGAGCACTTGACGAGCGATCAATCGCATGGAAGGTGGCACAAAAAGCCCACGAGAATGGAGCGAAGTTTATACTAACCAACGCTCCTATTGCCCTGAGAATGGGTAAAATCAACGAGCTCGCAGAGAAGTGTGGAACAGAGGTGATTCCAGCGGATGCAACCAGTATGGATGATTTAAACACTCTATTCGAACAATCGCAAGAAAAGCTCGGTGGAAAACTCGATTTTGTATTGCACTCCATTGGCATGTCTCCAAACGTTAGGAAAAACAAAGGCTATACCGATTTAAACCATGATTGGTACCTCAAAACGCTCGATATATCAGCGTTGTCTTTTCACAAAACCATGCAAGTGGCCTATAAACAAGACGCTATGAATGATTGGGGAAGCATTCTTGGCTTGAGCTATATTGCCGCTCAAGAGGCATATCCTTTTTACAGTGACATGGCTGATGCAAAAGCTGCGCTTGAATCCATTGCACGGAGCTTTGGTTATCACTTTGGTATTAAGAACAAAGTGCGCGTCAACACCATATCACAATCTCCTACCGTGACTTCAGCCGGTAGCGGAATTGCTGGATTTGATAAGTTTTTTGATTTCGCTAATGAAATGTCACCTCTTGGGAATGCTGATGCAGAATCTTGCGCAGACTACTGTTTAACGCTCTTTAGCGACCTCACCAGATATGTAACCATGCAGAATCTTTACCATGATGGCGGCTACAGTACCACGGGTATTTCGGGCAAAATCATGGAAAAGTGGGATAAATAGGAGTCGTTGAACTTTCATGTGGCTAATAGCCAATCCATTGACAAAAAACATTACTCACCATTGCTTGTTGAATTTCGGTCGCTATACGTGAGTGGAGTGACGAGCTAAGTTTACTTTTGTAATTAATCTCAAAACCAATTGCGTTATGGCAATAATGATCACCGATGAATGTATAAACTGTGGGGCCTGCGAACCCGAGTGTCCAAACAATGCCATATATGAAGGCGGAGTAGAGTGGAGATTCTCTGATGGTACAGATTTAACAGGTCATGTTGACGGAAAGAATGGTGCTTCTGCTGATGCTGATGCCGAAAACGAACCCAACTCCATGGATGTCTATTACATCGTGA
>JALRDM010000198.1 GCA_023262195.1 Salibacteraceae bacterium
GGTAAAAATGCCTGCTGGGTGCCGGGAATGGATCATGCTTCCATTGCTACAGAGGCCAAAGTGGTCAAACGATTGAGGGAAAAGGGTATTAAAAAATCTGACATTGGAAGAGAGGAATTTCTGAAGCATGCTTGGGTGTGGAAGGAGGAGTATGGCGGTGTGATACTAAAGCAGCTCCAAAAGCTAGGCGCTAGTTGTGATTGGGATCGAACCCGATTTACCATGGATGAGAAGTATTACGAAAGCGTGATCGATACTTTCTTGCACTTGCATAAAAAGGGTTTGATATACCGTGGTTGGCGTATGGTAAACTGGGACTGTGAAGCGTTGACAGCTGTTTCTGATGAAGAAGTGATTTACACAGAAGAATCAGGCAAACTCTACAGTGTTCGATATCAAATTGCTGGCTCAGATGAATACCTCACCATTGCCACAACCCGGCCTGAAACCATTATGGGCGATAGCGCTATTTGTATTCACCCAGACGATGAACGATACACGCATTTGCACGGCAAGAAGGCGATAGTTCCGCTTGTTAATCGTGAAGTTCCGATCATTCTTGATGATTACGTAACAATGGATTTTGGTACGGGGTGCTTAAAAGTCACACCTGCACACGATACCAATGACTACGATCTAGGTCAAAAGCATGATCTTGAGAGCATAAATATTTTAAATCCTGATGGATCATTGAATGATGCGGCTCAGGTCCTTGTTGGAGAAGATCGATTTGAGGCGCGCAAGAAGGTGGTTCCACTTTTAGAAGAAGCGGGTGCACTCGTTAAAGTTGAAGACTATCAAAATAAGGTAGGTCGATCTGAAAGAACCAACTCTATCATAGAGCCGAGACTTTCAAAACAATGGTTTGTAAAAATGGAGCCACTTGCCAAACCGGCATTGGAAGCTGTAGAAAGCGGAGAAGTGAAGTTTCATCCCAAGAAATTCAACAATACCTATCGCCATTGGATGACCAACATAAAAGACTGGTGCATTAGCCGTCAACTCTGGTGGGGACACCGCATTCCAGCTTGGTATTATGGCGAAGGTGATCACGACTATGTGGTGGCAAAAAATGAAATAAATGCCCTCAATTTAGCAAGAGAGGCTACTGGAAACCCAGGCCTTTCAGCAAGTGATATTTGGCAGGACGAAGACGTAATGGACACGTGGTTCAGCTCTTGGCTTTGGCCCATGAGCGTTTTTGATGGTTTTTATGACCGATCAGAACTCGATTATTATTACCCAACTCAAGATTTGGTAACTGGTCCTGATATCATCTTCTTTTGGGTGGCCAGAATGATTATGGCGGGTTACGAATTTGAAGGCAAGAAACCTTTTGAAAACGTTTATTTCACGGGTCTCATTCGAGATAAGCAAGGCAGAAAAATGTCTAAGTCGTTGGGTAATTCTCCTGATCCGATTGAGTTGATAGAAAAGTATAGTGCGGATGGAGTGAGGCTTGGGCTCTTAATGAGTGCTCCTGCAGGAAATGACATCCCGTTTGATGATGCCATTTGTGAGCAGGGTAGAAACTTTACCAATAAGATTTGGAATTCGCTTAGGCTAATTAAGGGTTGGAAGGCGGAAGACAAGCCTCAGCCAAAGGAAAATGCCTTGGCCATAGAGTGGTTGAACGAACGCATAAAACGTGACTTGGCAGAAATCGATGACCATTATTCAAAATATCGACTAAACGATGCCGCACTCACGGTTTACAAGCTGATTTGGGATGCTTATTGTTCCTGGTACTTAGAGGCGATAAAGCCACCTTACGGAGAAGGAATAGATCAGAAAACATATGAGCAAACCTTAGAAATCCTGGGCAGGTTGATGACCATTTTACATCCGATGATGCCATTCATCTCTGAAGAAGTTTGGGCGGCAATCACCAATCGCAGTGAGCTCGATTGTGCCATCGTGTCCAACTGGCCAAAACAGGAACAGGTTAACAGTGATATCATAAATCGATTTGAAATCGCTCAACAGATCGTGTCAGAAGTAAGGGCGCTGCGGGCATCAAAGAATCTGAGTCCAAAAGAAAAACTCACCGTTCTACAGTCGGGAGTGAAGGGAGAATACGCACACTTTGAATCGGTGATTGCTAAACTCGCTAATGTTGATCTGAAATATTCAGAATCTTCTGATGGTCCATCCTCGAATTTTATAATTGGCACAACGGAGTTTGTGGTTCCATTGGAAGGTTTAGTTGATGCTGGCGCAGAAAAGGCCAAGCTTGAAGAGGAGTTGAAATACCAGAAAGGTTTTTTGAACTCGGTTTCAAAGAAATTGGCCAACGAAAGGTTTATGAACAATGCGCCCGAAGCGGTTGTGGCTTCCGAACGCAAGAAGATGGCTGATGCCGAATCGCGTATAAAATCTTTGGAAGACTCGCTGGCTAAGCTTTGATTTTCAGAATAATGGCATACCAAATCGAATTATACTTAGCGATTAGAAATTTTGGAATTCTTCTACTCTTTCTACTTCTGGGTGATGGTGTTTTCGCGCAAATAGTTAACGTAGAATCTAAGCGCCAGGGAGTTAATAGTCAGGAAGGATGGCACGGAAATATCAATTTCAACCTAAGCTTTCAGAGGAATGTAGACGATATTCTTACCTATGGAAATGAATCCACCATACAATGGCAAAAAGAGCGGAATCGATTGTTGTTATTGACCGATTTAAGCCGAGTGCAAGCGGCAGGAGCTGACTTTGTGAATCAAGGATTTTGGCATGGTCGATATAATTATCACCTTGACGAGAAAAAGCACTTTTCGCTTGAAGCATTTCAACAGATGCAGTTCAATTCCATTCAGTTGATTCAGTTTAGATCTCTAACCGGTACCGGATTTAGCTGGAATGCGGTTGCCCGTGATTCGCTGAAATTCCGAATCGGAACCATACCCATGTATGAGTATGAAGAACTCATCAATGGGACTATTGAGCGAAATTTCAGGCAAAGCACATATCTGTTGTTCTTTATCGATCTAAATTTCGCGGAGTTTCAAACTATCAATTACTACCAACCCATAATCAACAATCTCGGTGATTATCGATTCAGCAGCTCAAGCACGCTAGAATTTGCTATTCGAAAATGGCTCACCTACAATGTGTCCTTTGATTTGCTTTATGATTCTAATGTGCCACAGGAAATCCCAGGGTTGGTATTTGAGCTGAGAAATGGTCTAGGGGTAGAGTTTTAACTAGAGGTAGCCCATCACCCAATAGCTCACATAACCCACCCACTCATGAATGAGCACATTCCAATATGATAGCGCTTGTGCGTTCGGGATGATATCGTTTAAGGAATAATCCTCTATGGTCATAGAGTCAACCGAATATGGAATTACATTCAGTCCTTGCTTTTTGAAGCAAGCGATGGACCTGGGCATATGATAGCCAGAGGTTATCAGAATGATGGGTTCATTCAGCAGTCCCTTTTCTTCGAGCAAGGCTTTGGTGTAAACGGCATTCTCATAGGTGTTTTTTGATTCTGATTCAATCCAAAATTTTCTTTTCGGCATGCCTATTTGATCCAGGTATTCTGCCACGTAAATGGATTCCTTCAAATCAGGGCGGGTTACAAAACCGCTACCTCCGCTTAGAATAAGGTGATCAATTTTATCTAACCCTAAAACACGAAGCCCATGCGCAATTCTGTCACCGCCAAATCGAAATGAAATTCTTTCAATCGAGGTATCGTAAGCCGCGTATCCGCCCAGCACCACTCCAACTTTAGTTTTTGGAATATCATCATCGAGGGTCATTGGTACTTCCCAAGAATTGCTCACCACTTTAACCAATAGGGGACTGCTAAAAATGAAAAAAACAATGATTGAAGCGATACGAAATC
>JALRDM010000249.1 GCA_023262195.1 Salibacteraceae bacterium
AGATGAGCCCTGATGAGCGCTACCTGATTTTTGAGCTCACTAATGGCTCGAGCTACGAAGAATTAGAAGGAAAGAATAGACCACATATGCTCTCTGAGTTTGACCAAGAGATTATGCGTTTCGACCTAAGTGGTTTTCAAATGGAACGATCAGATAAGGAGTTGTTTAAAGACAATTACCAAATGCTCAACCTTAGACAGCTCGATATGTCTATCGATTCACTAAATGAAAAACGCACTGAGAAGCGGCTAGAATTCAATAAAAGCATTGAAAATAGAGTAGTGAAATTGGTAAACCTTGACTCAATTAGGCAGAATGTGGTTGAGGATAGCAATATGGCAGTCGCATACAACGAATTGAAGCGCAGCAAACAGGTAGACCATATCGAAGGAGCAATAGCAAACCTTAGGCAAAGCAAAACCAATATCGCCACCAAAAACGAAATCATCGTAGGCGCAGTAAGAAACGTGAATAGACACAAAATAGAGTGGCACAGAAAATTCACCTTGAGTATCGCTTGTATCATACTGTTTTTCATTGGGGCGCCTCTTGGGGCCATCATCCGCAAAGGTGGACTAGGGTTGCCAGTGGTGATCTCAGTCCTATTCTTCTTGGCCTATCACATTACATCAATCACATTCGAAAAACTTGCAAAACAAGGGGAAATGGATCCAGGTCAAGCCATGTGGATTGCATCTTTTATCCTTCTACCTATTGGTCTTTACCTCACCTATCAGGCAAGCACTGATAGTCGCGTATTAGATATGGAAACATACACGAAATTTATCCAGCGCTTAACTCGATTTATAAACCCGAAGGAAAAGGTTGAATCCGCTAATTGATTCACAATGAAGATCCTCGTAGTTTTAAGTCGAGTTCCTTGGCCGCTTGAGAAAGGTGATAAACTCCGCGCATATCATCTACTGCGTGAATGGTCTCAAAACCACGAGGTCACACTTTTCTGTTTGACCGATAAACCTATTAGTAAGGAAGCCGAGTTAAAGCTTAATGAACTGTGCAATAAGGTAGAGATTTACCGCTTGAATAAATGGGGAATTGCTTGGAGGCTCATCACGAATATCTTTAGTGATAAGCCATTTCAGGTGGCATACTTCAACTCCAAAAGCATTAAAAAGAAGTTCAACCAGTTTTTAGATCACAATATACCCGATCATATTTTTTGTCAATTGACGCGCACTGTAGAGTATGTCAAACCTTACTCTGTACTCAGTAAGTCTATTGACTATATGGATGCATTTTCAATCGGAATGGATCGGATGGCCAATAAGTCGAGTTGGCCAAAAAGTATGATTATGAGGATGGAGGCGAAACGTTTAAAGCAGTATGAGACTGACATCCAAGGCTACTTTAATAAAAGGTTTATTATATCAAATCAAGACCGAGAACAACTTGATCATGTAAAGGACCTCATTGTGGTACCCAATGGTATAGATCCAAAATTCTTACAAGCTCAAACTGAAAAGCGAGACAAGACTATAGATATTTTATTCACAGGCAATATGGCTTACAAGCCCAATATTGAAAGTGCCAAAATGTTGGTGAAGGAAATCATGCCCATCGTGTGGAAGAAGCATCCATCGATTCAGGTATGTCTTGCAGGTGCTACACCGGCACAAGAAGTGAAAAAATTAGAGTCTCAAAATGTGAGAATTACGGGATGGGTTGATGATATCTCCGCTATATATTCGAGCTCGAAAATCTTTGTTGCACCTATGATTGTCAACACAGGGCTTCAAAACAAGCTTTTAGAAGCTATGAGTTGTGGAGTTGCGTGCATAACCACAAGCATGGCAAACAATGCTCTGGGAGCAATCTCAGGAACAGATGTAATCATTGCCGATGATCCATCCTCCATAGCAGCAGGTGTAATTGAGCTTATTGAGAATGCCGAAAAACGCAAACAAATTGGTGACTCAGGAAAAAGATACGTCAATAAAAACTTCGATTGGAGCACCCATGCTCTAGCGTTCTCCGAGGCATTCTCAGCCACTGATGAGAGTATAATACAAGGTAATTGATAGAATATCAACACCGTGCGTTAATTACTTATTTGAATACTTTACTCAATAGCCACAAGCAGCGCATACCTTCGGTACATATTCAGAGATTATGCCTGCAAGCAAAAAGCCAAAAAGAAAAGTATTTGTACTCGACACTTCAGTAATACTGCACGACCATCAGAGCATCAATAGCTTCGATGAACATGACATATGCCTACCAATTACCGTTCTTGAAGAATTAGACAACTTTAAAAGAGGAAAGGATAGCAAGAATTACGAGGCACGCGAATTCATCCGATTGATGGATCGTGTGAGTGCTGATCACACGCTGCAAGATTGGATTCCACTTGAAGGAGAAAACAAAGGAAAATTTAAGATTATCCTAAATAATGGTGAACTCAAGGTTGATGCGCAAAAGGTATTTGAAGACCGCAAAGCCGACCATAAAATTTTAAATACGGTCTTGCACCTTCAACAAACTGAAAAGAATACTAGTGTTATCCTAGTTTCCAAAGACATCAATCTTCGCCTAAAAGCAAAGGCACTTAAAATTCCTGCTGAAGACTATGAGACAGGCAAAATCGAGGACATTAATCGATTATATCCGGGCAATGAGATCATTGAGCATGTGGATAGCGAGTACATCCGAAAACTCTATACGATTGGTTATACTGAAGATTTGTCGGCCGTAGAGCGAGTGATCGATAATCACTACTACATCCTGAAAAATGGAAAATCATCATCGCTGGCTTACTATAACCCCATTTCAGAGATGATGGAGCGGGTAGAGAAAATCTACAGCTATGGGATAAAGCCCAGAAATGCTGAGCAAACCTTCGCTATGCACGCGCTGATGAATCCGAATATAAAATTGGTGACGATGCAAGGCGTTGCGGGAACTGGAAAGACACTGCTTGCCCTTGCTGCGGCCCTTGAACAGCGAAAAGAATACAACCAAGTGATTCTGGCGCGCCCAATAGTCCCATTGAGCAACAGAGATATTGGTTTCTTACCAGGCACAGCTGACAGAAAAATCGATCCTTACATGCAACCTCTATGGGATAATCTGGAGTTTATCAAAAGTCAGTTCACTGAGAATGAAAAACGTTACAAGCAGATACTGAGTATGCTCAAGGAGAAAAAAATCCAAATCACTCCGTTGGCTTTTATTCGCGGTCGCAGTTTGAGCAATGTTTACTTCATTATTGATGAGGCACAGAATCTCACCCCACACGAAGTGAAAACCATAATCACTAGAGCCGGTGAAAACACCAAAATAATTTTTACTGGTGATATTCGACAAATCGACACACCTTATTTGGATGAGCAATCCAATGGATTGAGCTACATCATTGATCGATTGAAAGGAAACCCACTTTTTGCCCATGTTACCTTGAGCAAGGGTGAGCGCAGCGAATTGGCCAACCTTGCAAACGAATTATTGTAGTAAATGAGCGCAGGCATACACGTCAAAAAGTGCCAAGCGTGCGGGAGTTATACAGACGCGAAAATTGAAAACTGCACACATTGCGGTCATCCAATTCATGAAGCCCGCAGGAATGAGCTAAAGAAAAGACGGGCGGTAGAGGATATACATATCCCAATTTGGAGGATTAATAATGAAGATCCTATTTGGCTACAAATCTTAAAACGCCCGGTACAATTGGTGCAACTGATGCTCTATGGAATTGTGGCCTTTTTCATCTATTTAGCTACCGCCTTTGCCCACTAATTATGCGGAAGTATAAATTAGATTTAATCCTCTACTCGCTATTTATC
>JALRDM010000041.1 GCA_023262195.1 Salibacteraceae bacterium
CTATAAATAAGATTGGTTTTGAAACCGACATCAGGTCTTTTCGCGAGGCTCTATCGATAATCTCTCGCACGTCCTTTACACCACTATTTATGGCACTCAAGGAATAGAAAGGCCTATCCAATTCCTTAGCTATAATTTGAGCTAGCGTGGTTTTACCTACACCAGGAGGGCCCCAAAAAATGATGGATGGAATAGAGCCTGCTTTGATAGCCAACTTGAGCGGCCCGTCTTTGCCTACAATCTGATCTTGACCAATGTATTCGGCTAATGATTCGGGGCGAAGTCTTTCAGCGAGTGGTGTTTGTAAATCTGGATGCGCCATGCAAAGCAAACATAGCTAGTCTTCCAATCCAAACCGGGTTATCCTTAAAAATTGAGAAACTGCAAAAGACTGTTCTGGGCTGCCATCAGAGCTTAAACCGAATCCAACGTAGTTTTCGCTTGCGTTACCTTGCATACTGAAGTGGTTTTCTTCAAGATCAAAGTTGGGGTTAAAACTCACGCCATTAATCGAGAATGCGGGCTTCTCATTTTCAAACCACAACTTCACTAGGCCATCCGTGTTATCATTCCCAAGGAGGGAACTTATATATGGAGCCAGATTCAATTCCAACTCCAATTCTTTGTAATAAAGTACTATGAAAAACTGTGTACCATCTGTAGATCCGTACTCTGAATACGTAAACTCATAAGTAAGCTCTTCCCATTCGCGATTACTGACTTCGCTGGCACTTATCGCTGATGTCATATCTAAGCTCAGCGCACACCCTTCTTCTGAAGGCACCAACTGTATCAAGGCTTGTCCAGACCCATCATTCACCTCTGAGATGGCCAAGTTTCGTTCATCCACATTCGGATTACATCCCTCCACCGAGCGATTAACCTCCCATTGCTCAGATGTCTTCATTACCCTTTGCATTTCGATAATCACTTGTGGCTGGGGATCTTCAGGATCTTCAGGAAACTCAAAAGACTCTTCCTTAGTGCATCCAAAGATTAAGAGCGCAATTACCACACTTACAAACCATCGATTACCCTTCATTCTATCAAATTTATCAAACACAAACAACTACAATGGTTATAATGAGAGTACGGTCGAAAAGACAAATTGTTTTCTCACAGACCAAGTTTGGTTAATGATAGATTTGCGGCAGTTTTATGAGTGTAAGCAACGAAATAAAGGTATACGCCACACAAGTTCTTGAGCCTTGGCCCAAAGCAACATTTGACGGTTTGATGGAATTAATTCCTCAAGAGCTTCAGGAGCTTGTACTCAAAGAAGAAGGCTGGGAAAACCAACATGGTAATTTGGCCAGAAAGCTCATGTTATGGTATGGCATGGAGCAAATGGGAGCCGATATGGATGACTTATTTGAGAGTGTCCAGTACACCGAGTCGGGTAAGCCATACATCGTTGAGGCTCCACATTTTAGCCTCGCCAACGATGGCGCAGTAGCAGTGTGCGCTATTAGCGAGATCAGCACTTTAGGTATTGATGTGGAACGTATGAAACCGCTCAACCTCGCCAACTATCGAGAGATGATGACCTACATGGAATGGAGAGAGATATACTCACATATGATTCCTTTAAAGAGATTTTATGAATTCTGGACCATCAAGGAAAGTGTAATCAAAGCTGATGGAACCCAAGTGAATCCAGACATTAAGGAAATATATATACAGCCAGATAGTGCATTTTTTAACGCCAACGATTGGTACATTCATCCGATAGACTTCGAATATTATGGATATGTGGCTATTATGGTATGCTCTGATCCTCATGCAGACGTGGACGTTATTCAAGTTGATATCCCTACATTATTTGCAGACGGTGAGCTAGTTTCGGCAGCTAGATAATCGCACCCAGAATTAATAGTACAGACAGCACAAAGGTTCCTATTGCCAAAGGCTTGAGGTATTGGTCATAGTCTTTTGCTTTTTGAACCGCATACACTTTCATGAGATTCAGAAGTAATATTGGATAGGCTAATACAAACAACCAATTTGTAATGCTATCAAAATGGAACCAAGCATAAATGAGCATAGCATCTAAAGCCAGCGCTACAACAGTTACCTGATAGATTTTTGACCTCCGATACCCAAGCCTTACAGCCAAAGTTCTTTTTCCAGTTAGCGCATCTGTGTCTGCATCTCGCATGTTATTAATATTCAAAACACCTGCACTTAAACCTCCAATCGTAATTGCCGGAAGCATAACCCAAAAATTTAGTGAACCAACTTGGACAAAATAGCTGCCAACCACACCCAAAAAGCCAAAGAATACAACTACAGAAAGGTCGCCTAAACCCCTATATCCATAAGGATTCTTACCTGCGGTGTACTTAATGGATGCGCCAATTGCGGCACATCCTAGGACAAATAGAACCAACTTGGCCACAATGGAAATGGGAGCCAACCACACCAACGTTGTGCCTGAGATTAAAGCAAGCACAGTACAAATTACAATGGCTTGGAACATTTGCTTTGGCAAGATTTTACCGGATTGAATAGCACGAGAGGGTCCAATTCGTGCATCATTATCAGTGCCGTGCTGAAAGTCTCCGTAGTCGTTGGCTAGATTGCTATTGATTTGAAGCAGTATGGTCGTAAGCGCAGTGAATAAAAGAATCAGACCATCAAAGCTATATTGCGAATAAGCTATTGCGGTGCCAGTTAAAGTGGATGCCAAGGCCAAGGGTAAGGTACGAAGCCGCATCGCTCCAAGCCAATCTTTTAGGCTTGGTTTATGGTCATTATGTGTTTCTACATCCATTGCCTAAAAGCTACATTTGCCGGCTTATGAGCCAGCGTTACTTTGTTGAATTGTCTTATGATGGAACACCATTTCATGGTTGGCAAATACAGCAAAACGCCAAATCTATTCAGCAAACCCTTAATGAGGCGCTTTCCACCGTAATTAGGCATCAGATTTATGTGATTGGATGTGGCCGAACAGATACCGGAGTGCATGCAAAAAAGTTTATCGCACATTTTGATTGTCCCATTGTTTTAGACCAAGTCTTAGACATAATGTTTAAAGTCAATTGTGTGCTTCCTAAAGAAATTGCTTTACATCAGTTGCAGCAGAGTAAACCAGAATTTCATGCTCGTTTCGATGCCACGAGTCGAGCATATGAATATTTCATTTCAAAGGTGAAAAATCCGTTTACTGTGATGCGAGCATACGAGTATCGCGAAACGCTCGACATCGACTTGATGAACAAGGCCTGCGAAGCATTATTTGAATACAAGGACTTCACAAGCTTTGCGAAACTGCACGGTGACACCAAAACCAACTTGTGTGACATTCATAGGGCAGAATGGTCAACTTCAGGCAATATGATCATTTTTCATGTCGTTGCAAATCGCTTTTTGCGCAATATGGTAAGAGCAATGGTTGGCACCCTTATAGAGGTGGGCCGAAAGAAGATAACGGTAGATGAATTTCGCTCAATAATTGAATCGAAAGACCGATCAAAAGCTGGATACAGTGTCCCCGCCCATGGGTTGTATTTGGTGGACATTTCCTATCCCCCAGAAACTGGAATTGCATGAGTGAAAAAGAAAAGTCTGTTTCAGGCAATGCTTTCGACTTAAAACTTCTACTCAGAATTTTAAGGTACTCAAAGCCTTATCGCGGGGTATTTTTTCTAGCTGCAATGTTGGTGCTTGTAGCCGCAGTATTGGCGCCACTTCGACCATGGTTAATTCAATACACGCTTGACGAAACCATCATCATTGCTAGGCCAAATATGCTGAAGTTCATGACCATGATTATCATTGGTATGCTGGTACTGGAGGCGGTGGTTCAATTTGCTCAAACGTATTTCGCCAACTGGCTCGGACAATCCGTAATTCGGGACTTGCGGGTTGATGTATTTAGAAAGATTACAAACTTCCGATTGAAATATTTCGACCAAACCCCCATAGGAACACTCATCACAAGGGCGGTAAATGATCTTGAAACCATTGCAGATATATTCTCCGAAGGTATTCTCATCATAATTGGTGAAATAATCAAGCTCATTGTTGTGATTATAGCCATGTTAATCATTGATTGGCGCCTAACCTTGATTTGCATCATTCCAATTCCAATTCTACTCTGGGCAACCAATGTTTTCAAGAATTACATCAAACTCGCGTTTCAAGATGTACGGACAGAGGTATCCAAGCTCAATGCGTTTGTTCAGGAGCATATTACGGGCATGTTTATCGTGCAAATCTTTAATCGGGAAAAGCAGGAACTCGATAAGTTTAAAACCATCAACGCTCGTCATCGAGATGCGCACTTACGCACCGTATTTGCAAACTCCATATTCTTTCCAGTGGTGGAAGTGTTAAGTGCGATGTCTTTGGCTTTGCTAATATGGTGGGGCAGTAGACAAGTAATGGCGGGTCAGGTTCAATATGGTGACCTCGTTGCCTTCTTACTCTATATATACATGATTTTCAGACCAATTCGTCAATTGGCAGACCGATTCAATACGCTCCAAATGGGTATGGTGGCCAGTGAGCGTGTATTTCGAGTATTGGATACTGAGGCCCAAATCAATGGCTCTGGTGCTAACTTAACGCCAAAAATCAATGGCAACATTTCTTTCGAGAATGTGTGGTTTGCTTACAATGATGAAGACTGGGTGCTACGTAATGTTTCATTTAAGGTTAATGCGGGTCAGCGAATTGCCATCGTAGGAGCCACAGGAGCCGGAAAATCAAGCATCATTAATTTATTAAGCCGATTTTACGAATACAACAAAGGGAGCATCGAAATTGATGGAACCAATTTAAGAGATTTTGATCCATCATACCTGTCAAGGCAGGTAGGCGTTGTACTTCAAGATGTATTTCTATTTTCTGACTCCATCATAAACAACATCACGCTTAATAACCCCAACATAGATCGCGAGCGTGTAATTGAAGCTGCTAAAGCCATTGGTGCACATCAATTCATTGAACGATTGCCTGGCACATATGACTATGATGTGAAAGAGCGTGGTGGGGTACTCAGTGTTGGACAAAGACAGATGCTCGCTTTCATTCGGGCTTATATTTACAATCCCGCTGTGCTGGTATTGGATGAAGCCACTTCTTCTGTTGACACTGAAACCGAAACCATGATTCAAGCAGCCATCGATAAAATCACTGCTGGCCGTACCTCTATCATTATTGCCCACCGTTTGGCTACCATCCAACATGCAGATATCATTATGGTGATGGATCAAGGCCAAGTTGTGGAAACGGGCAATCATCAAGAGCTCTTACAACGAGATGGTGCCTATCGGAAACTGTATGATCTGCAGTTTGTATGATTACAACTTGTCTAGTAGGTACTGTCCAGTATAACTCGCTTTACACTTCACAATTTCCTCTGGTGTTCCTTCAAATACGATATGGCCGCCTTCCACTCCGCCTTCTGGCCCGAGGTCAACAATCCAATCGGCTTGTTTGATCACCTCTAGGTTGTGCTCAATCACCAAGATGGTGTGGCCCAAATCGATGAGTTTGTTAAAGCTTGCCATAAGCTTTCGAATGTCGTGGGTGTGCAAGCCTGTGGTGGGCTCGTCAAAAAGGAAGAAAGTGCCTCCGCCATCCGCTGATTGTCCTTTGCCGATGTAAGACGCCAGCTTTATTCGCTGCGCTTCTCCCCCACTCAATGTGCTTGAACTCTGTCCCAAACTCACGTAGCCGAGGCCAACTTCTTGTAGTGGTGTGAGCTTGGCGATTATTTTCTTTTCCGCGGCTTTTTTGGCGTGTAATTCAAAAAATGCGATGGCATTATCCACGGTCATATCCAACACATCGGCAATGCTCTTTTCGTGATATGTTACTTCCAAAACGGTCTCCTTAAACCGCTTTCCCCCGCACTCTTCACATGGCAAATGGATATCCGGCATAAATTGCATCTCTACGGTGATTTCACCTTCGCCTTGACACACCTCACACCTACCCCCATCTACGTTGAAGGAAAAATGTGCTGGCTTTAAACCTCGTTGTCTTGCTAATGGAAGCGATGAGAAAAGTGCCCGTATATCATCAAACGCCTTTGTGAAGGTCACGGGGTTACTACGAGATGACCTACCAATTGGATTCTGATCGATAAACTCGACTGAATCCACCCTATTCAAATGACCCTCGATGGCTTGAAATGCTCCAGACTGAACCGCGCTATGCCCACCAGTGCGTTTTACCAGTGCTGGATACAACACTTTTTTAATCAACGATGACTTACCCGAACCACTCACACCGGTAACCACGGTGAGGACCCCGAGTGGAAATTGCACATCTATATTTTTCAAATTGTTTTCTCGAGCGCCTTTAATATCTACCGAATATTTCCAAGGCCTTCTGTTGGAAGGTACTGGAATGGAGTCTAGATCATTCAGGTATCGGGCTGTAATGCTCTCGCTATTATTCGCTACAGCCTTTAGGTTTCCTTGAAACACCAACCGACCACCATTGGTACCCGCTTCAGGCCCTAAGTCAATAAGCTCATCACTCGCACGCATAATTTCTTCATCGTGTTCTACCACAATGAGTGTATTGCCAGCGTCTTTCAGCGACTTTAAAACCTTAATCAATCGTTCTGTATCTCTTGGATGCAAACCAATGCTCGGCTCATCCAGAATGTACATAGAACCAACCAACGCACTGCCGAGTGAAGTGGCTAATTGTATCCGCTGCGACTCACCTCCACTTAGTGTGTTGGAAAGTCGATTGAGTGTAAGATATCCGAGACCTACATCACAGAGATACTCGAGTCTGCTGTTGATCTCGACCATCAATCGCTTGGCAACCGCAGCATCATGCTCACTCAATTGAATTTTGGCAAACGCATTGCGCAAGTCACTTACGGGCATTAGCATAAGCTCGGAAATAGAGTACCCAGCTACCTTGACATAGTTTGCATCCTTTCTCAACCGTGTACCATGGCACTCAGGGCAAATGGTTTTTCCGCGATATCGACTGAGCATTACACGGTACTGAATTTTATAGGATTGTTCTTCCAAAAACTTAAAGAAATCATCCAAACCGCGCACGCTTTTATCACCATGCCAGAGCAGGTCTTTCTCTTTTTGAGACAATTCGAAATATGGCCGATGTATAGGGAAGTTTTTCTTAGCTACGGATTTAATGAATGAATCTTTCCATTCACTCATTTTATCGCCTTTCCAGCATACCACTGCATCTTGATATAAACTCAATGATTGATTAGGAATGACCAAATCCGCATCAATCCCGATCACACTTCCGAAACCTTCGCACTTTTTACACGCACCGCGCGGATTATTGAAGCTTAAAAAATGAACATCTGGTTCCTCGAACGCAATACCATCCAATTCAAATTTGTTTGAAAACTCCTGCGGATTATCAACTGCAGAAAGCTTTCGGACGGCCAAAACTCCCTTGCCTTCAAAAAATGCTAAATCCACAGAATCTGACAGGCGATTCGCAAAACCTTCGTCATTATGAGTGACCACTAACCTGTCTATCACCAATTCAATGAAGGGTAGGTTATCAACCTTCACTTCATTGATTCGCTGCACCTTGTCACCTATCAGTACGCGAGAAAAGCCACTTTGCTCAAATGTTTCGAGCTTTTTCTTCGCATCAATATCTTTTGAAAACTCAACGCGGACTGTCAATAGCAGTTTCTCACCATCGTTATGATTTAAAACACTATCCACAACGTCTGTCACGGTATGCTTTTTCACTCTTTTACCACTTACAGGAGAGTATGTTTGACCAATACGCGCAAACATCAGCTTGACGTAATCATATATCTCTGTTGTGGTGCCCACGGTTGACCTCGGGTTTCTAGTATTCACCTTTTGCTCTATGGCTATTGCAGGTGATATTCCGCGGATATAATCTACCTTGGGTTTTTCAATCTTACCGAGAAATTGGCGAGCATAGGCCGACAAACTTTCTATGTATCTGCGCTGGCCCTCTGCATAGAGCGTGTCAAAAGCCAGCGAAGATTTACCCGAACCTGAGAGTCCGCTCACCACTGTAAAGCTGTTTCGCTTAATGGCCACATCCACATTTTTTAAGTTGTGCATATTGGCACCCTTAATAATGATGTAATCCTTGGTATCTAGCTCATCAAGCTTATTCATTCAATGATTTTGTTAAATTTTTCTGACAAGGCTCGCAAAAGTAAATTTGTGTTGGTACATTCGTTCTTGAACTAAAGAAGAAAAAGCCTCTGATACAATAAATACCCAAACCGTTCGTTTTCAAACAACGTATATAGTATCGAAGTTTAGTTTACAATTATTTAAAATACGCACTGCCTATCGGGATATATCTACCTAGTTTACTTGTACCTATAATTTTTAAAGGTGGATAT
>JALRDM010000046.1 GCA_023262195.1 Salibacteraceae bacterium
GCCATTGATGAACACCGTGCTCTTTGTCGTACTGTATAATTTGGCGAGTTCGATATACTCATTCAAGGTAACTTTTACTGGAATGGTTGAAAAATGCTCCAATTCACAAAGAGCCATCTTCATCAGGAGCATATCTAGCAAAGCAATTCGGTCTGTTTCCCAGTTTTTGGCCTTATCCGCAATTAAACCCTCATATTCTTCACTAAAGTCGATGGTCTTGAGCAATAGTTCTTTCACAAACTTTTGGTCTTCGAGCTGATTCTTATAAAGGTCTGGAAGCAGATTGGTTTTCTCATCTGCACCATCCGGAATATTCTGAATGGTTTTTATCACTGCCGTGGCTGCAAATGGCAAATCATCCCTCCAGTAAATATTTTGTTCTTCGAGTTTGGTATGGACCACCTCATTGACTGCGAGGTACTGCTTAAATATTTCCTCGACAAAACCTTGGTCAATCATCAGGCTGTCATCCTCCCGCGCCATGTAGAGCCGGTAGAGATCTGTTTCTCTTAGTTGCTTGAAAACACGTCTCAAGTCGTCATGCTCTTCGTCCCAAGAAATCTTCTCCTTTTCAAGTATAAAACTCAATCGCTCATTTACCTTGATGGCATGCAATACTCGATTCTCTAGCAACCGAAGATTGGGGTTTAAATCCTCGTGCGTTGGCAGCTTCTTTTGTTTGTTTTGATCGATGATTTCTTGCGCTACACGATGCAGCTCAACGGGTAATTGAAGGAGGTATAAATAGAGCTTGTTTAATTCGCGAACGCTATCAAACATGTCACGCTCGATTTTAGTCAGGTCCGCCCTTTCAGTGCGATAATAAGCATACAAGGCTTGAAATGCCTTCACCCTTAAATACCTCCGATTTACTAATGCAATGTTTCTCACAAGCTGCGATTTAATAAAGCCATTTGTTCTTTTCTGTCCTCTGCCATTTGATTTAAAACTACATAAGTAGACTTTTTCGAGATGGGCGAGTAACCCACTTGTTCGTCATGGCAAAAAGTTAGTTGCTCGTGACACTTGAGCGCCATCTGTTGGCGGTATAGATTTGATTGTAAGTCCACTACTTGCTTCGGTTTTAAAGAACTTAATTCATTAAAATTTGTCTTGATTGCTACGTTACATTTGATGCATCTGCAAAGCTCGACAAATGTATTTTTTTACAGCATGTGCATCCAAGCCACTACCAAGCGTTAAATGAAGGAGTTAGCTTACTTAAACAAACACTTTGCCCGCTATAAAGGACATCTAGTTGGTGGAATCGTATTTGTAGCCATCTCGAATATGCTGGCCATATTTCCTGCTCAAATCATTCGATATGCCATCGATTTTGTTCAGGACACGCTCATAGTCTATCCCATTTTCAACAATGAAAGCTTTGCTGGTTTTTATAACTCAATGCTTACATGGGCCATTATCTTGTTTGCCAGTTTAGTGTTAGGATTATCAATTACGAAAGGCATATTCACCTACCTGATGCGACAAACGATTATTGTCATGAGTCGCTTGATTGAATACGATTTGAAGAATGAGATCTTTATGAAATATGAGGCCCTACACATGGCCTTTTATAAACAAAACAATACGGGAGATCTCATGAACCGCATCAGTGAGGATGTGAGCCGTGTGCGGATGTATTTGGGTCCAGCCATCATGTACACCATCAATCTCATTGTGCTCTTTATCATGGTTGTTATTACTATGATCAGTGTGAATCCTAAGCTTACAGCATATGTGCTAACTCCATTGCCCATATTGAGTGTCTTGATTTACACGGTAAGTAGAATGATCAACAAGCGAAGCAGTATGGTGCAAGCCAAACTGAGCGACTTGAGCACGTTTGTTCAAGAGGCGTTTAGTGGCATCAGAGTAATGAAGGCATATAATAGGCTTGAAGAGCGCGAGCAAGAATTTGCGGAACACTGCACAGATTATAAAGGAATCTCTCTTGAGCTCGTAAAGGTTAATGCCCTTTTCATGCCAACGATGATATTACTTATCGGTTTCTCTACCATACTCACCATATACATCGGAGGTCAGTTAACCATTGATGGAAGCATATCGCCAGGAAATATCGCAGAATTCGTAATCTATGTGAACATGCTCACATGGCCTGTAGCCTCTGTAGGCTGGGTCACCTCGTTAGTTCAGCGTGCGGCTGCAAGTCAAAAAAGAATTAATGAATTCCTTAATACCGAGCCTGAAATCACCAATCCAACCAATGAGCCACTCAGGCTCAAAGGCAAAATTGAATTTAAGAATGTTGGTTTTACCTATCCTGAAAGCGGTGTAAAGGCGTTGCAAAACGTTTCATTCACCCTACATCCTGGAAAGAGCATTGCGGTAATCGGAAGAACAGGCTCAGGAAAGTCCACACTGGCAAATCTTATTTGCAGGCTTTATGATGCCACATCAGGTGAGATCCTTATTGATGATTACCCAATAAACAAAGTCAATTTAGATGAATATCGGGATCACATTGGTTATGTGCCACAAGAGGTTTATCTCTTTTCTGACACCATTAAAAACAATATTGCCTTTAGTAAAAATGTAGCCAATGATGATGACGTTGTAGTGATGCAAGCCGCCAAAGATGCTCAGGTTTATGCCAACATTGAGGGCTTTCCAAAAGGATTTGAGACGCGGGTTGGCGAACGCGGAATTACCTTGAGTGGTGGACAAAAGCAACGCATATCCATTGCAAGAGCTATTGTTAAAGAGCCACAGGTTTTGATTTTTGATGACTGCCTTTCTGCCGTAGATACTGAAACTGAAGAGAAAATTCTCCAGAATTTAAAACGTATTATGTCTGGCAAAAGCACCTTGATTATAAGCCATAGAGTGTCTTCAGTAAAGCTGTGTGACGAAATTTTGGTTTTTGAAGATGGTCAAATCATAGAGCGCGGTTCGCATGAAGAATTGATGCAACTAAAAGGAGATTATTTCGAAATACATGAGCAACAACAGCTTGAAACGCTGAAGGCAGACTAAGCTATTTTTTCAATTAAAATTTTTGGATAGGTTTGTTTTTATCATTAAACCGAGAGGCAATGGAAGAACACGAAGGCGATGGAGCTACCAATAAGAACAGAGATGAGGTATATGCCAATGCTGTAAGAGCGGGCAAGCGGACTTATTTTTTTGATGTAAGAGCCACGAGAAAAAACGACTACTACCTTACCATAACGGAGAGCAAGAAAAATTTCAGCGATGATGGCTCAATAAGCTATCAAAAACACAAGCTTTTCCTTTATAAAGAAGACTTTGAAAAGTTCTCTGATGCGCTTAATGATGCGTTTAAAAAAATCATTGAGCTGAATAGTAATAGTCTTGAAAGCAGATTAGACAATAAATTTTCGGATATCAGCTTTGATGATTTAGGTGAGAATAAATAATTAGACATCATTTCTTTAACCTGATTTGCCTGTAGCTGTATGCCCT
>JALRDM010000059.1 GCA_023262195.1 Salibacteraceae bacterium
CAAGGAATCATTGTGGCTCCCGGTTTCGGAAACCGTGGTTTGGAAGGTAAAATCACGGCCATCAAGTTTGCCCGTGAGCACGGACTGCCCTTCTTCGGTATTTGCCTAGGGATGCAGTGCGCGGTGATTGAATTCGCCAGAAATGTTTTGGGCCTCGAAGATGCCAACAGCTTTGAAATGAATGGCGATACCGAACACGCGGTGATCAACATGATGGAAGAGCAAAAAGCCATCACCAACATGGGCGGCACCATGCGTTTGGGTGCATACACCTGTCACATCAAAGAGGGAACATTGGCTCACCGAGTCTATGGACGCACAGAAATTAGCGAGCGCCACCGCCACCGTTTTGAGTTGAACAACGCCTACACAGAGAAGCTAGAAAAGGCCGGACTTATCCCCACCGGAATCAACCCAGAAACAGGGTTGGTGGAGATTGTAGAATTGCCCGATCATCCTTACTTCATTGGTGTACAATTTCATCCAGAGTATAAAAGCACAGTGGCCAATCCGCACCCATTGTTTGTGAACTTTGTAAAGGCATCCATTGGCGCCAAGGAAGCAGTAGTGGCGCAGTAAATGTTGGAGACCCTAACACAAATAGACCAAGCCCTTTCCCTTACCATCAATCACTTTCACGCGCCATGGCTCGATGCAATTATGATTGCCATCAGCCACAAACTGACGTGGATTCCACTCTACGCCCTACTCTGCTTCTTGCTGCTTAAGAAATATGACACCCGTGTATTTGGGGTGTTGCTCATTATGGTGGTCATCAACATTGTGCTGACGGATCAAATATCCGTGGCGATGAAATTTGGATTTGAACGGTTGCGACCATGCCACAATGAATCGATCATAGACATCCTGCACATGCCTGTGGGCTGTGGAGGAAAATTTGGCTTTGTTTCTTCCCACGCGGCCAACACGGCAGGCTTGGCCACGCTTATGATATTGCTGTTGCGCAAAAACTGGATCGGCATCGTGATGATCGCCTATGCTGTGCTCAACAGTTACTCGAGGGTTTACCTGGCAAAGCATTATGTAGGTGATGTGATTGGTGGGATGATTTTGGGCATTTTGATTGGGGCCGCGGTGTATCAGCTAAGCTTGTATTTAATAAAACGGATAAACTCGATGTCATCCTGAGCTCCCGAAGGGACGGTCGAAGGATAAGACAGCGAGCCAAAAGCTACTTAGATTAATCAACCGTGTCGTGTTTCGACCATTCTCTCCCGATATTCATCGGGATCGAAGCTCAGCATGACACTACCTTTTTGCCTCAACTGAACATAAGCTGTCATCCTGAGCTTCGCTGAAAGCGAATAGTCGAAGGAGACAGCGGGCCAAAGGGTGATGCACCTTAATATTGCAAGCATATGAATTGGTTGGCAATTTTTATTGGAGGTGGGCTTGGCAGCATGCTGAGGTTTGGCTTAAGTCGCATTTTCCTCTCTATGGAACTCACACAACTTCCCTTGGCAACGCTGTCTTCCAATATTCTGAGTACAGCCATACTCGGTGTTGCGCTGTTAAAACTGACCGATCATCAATCATTCTTTTACTATTTCTTAATCATCGGATTCTGTGGAGGATTTAGCACCTTCAGTACTTTTAGCCAAGAAACATTCGTATTGGCTAAAAACGGTCAACTTGCTTGGGCTGTAGCCAACGTTTTAGTTAGTGTAGCAATTTGTATTTCAATACTTTATCTAATATCAAAAACTGCCAAATGAGATCTACCCTATTCGCGGTCTTACTCCTAATGAGTGCTTATGTACAAAGTCAAGAGAAGCCAAAACTGATTGTCGGTATTGTGGTTGACCAAATGCGTGCCGATTACATTCATCGATATTGGGATGTGTTTGAAGATGACGGCTTCAAAAAGCTGGTAAACGAAGGATTCTTCTGTAAAAACACCCATTTCAATTATGTTCCGACCTACACTGGACCGGGCCACGCCAGTATCTACACCGGCACCACTCCAATGAACCACGGCATCATTGCGAATACTTGGTTTGATAAGCACACAGGCGAAAGTCAATACTGTGCTGGAGATGATGATAGAAAAACCGTTGGCAGCGATTCCGATAAAGGCGAAATGTCTCCAAAAAATATGTTGGCTCCATCGCTTGGTGATGCAGTGCGCATTGCGAGTCAGTTTAAAGGAAAATCCATCGGGATATCCATCAAAGATCGGGGAGCAATTTTACCAGCCGGTCATTCGGCCAATGCCGCTTATTGGATGGATTATAACAATGGCAAAATGATTACCAGTGACTATTACATGGAATCATTGCCCACCTGGGTAGAGGCTTTCAATGGCAAAAAGCACCCGGATAATCTCGCAAGCCAGGGCTGGGAATTGAGTCTTGCGCCAGAGTTTTACACGGCCAGCACCCAAGACAATACTCCTTATGAACGCTCGCTCAACGAAGGCGTTGATCCAGTATTCCCATACGATGTGGAGGTCGCCATCAAAGCCGACTCATACTACAAGTTTGCGTGTACCCCGCATGGCAATACCTTGCTGCGGCTTATGGCCGATCAATGCATCGTGAATGAAAAATTAGGACAAGATGAGCATACCGATTTGTTAGCGATTTCCTTTTCATCGCCAGATATGATTGGGCACATGTATGGCCCACAATCCATGGAAATTGAAGACACCTATATCAAACTCGATCGAGAAATAGCACTGTTGATTAAATCGCTCAACGACCGTGTGGGGGAAGGAAATTATATGCTCTTCCTCACCGCTGACCATGCCGCTGCACAGGTTCCAGCATACTTAGCCGATCACAAGATTCCGGTGGATTATTTCGATGCGGAAGGACTAGAAAAGGCATTGTCTCAGGCCAGCATCGACCGATTTGGTGAAGACCTCATTCAAAACATTAGCAACCAGCAAGTTTTCATTGATCGCGCGAAGCTTAATGAAACTAAATTAGAATTGAAGACGGTGACCCAAGCCATTGCTGCCGCGGCACTTGAATATCCTGGTGTAGCCAATGCCTTAGATATTAAACAATTGCAGCATGCGTTACCACCAGACCAGTTCGCGCAGATGGCTTCACTCGGTTGGAATCCGCTTCGATCAGGCGATGTGGTCATTCAATATTTACCCGGCTGGATGTCTTACAAAAACAAAGGGACCACACACGGGTCGTCATTCAACTATGACAGCCATGTGCCATTGCTATTTTACGGAGCTGGAATCGAGCAGGGCGAGAGCATTGAGCCAGTGCGCATCACGCAAATTGTGCCCACGGTATGTCTCATCAGCAACATTGCTTTGCCCGATGCCTCTGAGCACGAACCGGTAGATTTTGATTAGAAGGATTGACTAGCAAAGCGCTGATAGCTGAAAACTAATCCTGCTCGGCAAAAACTTTCTCCAGTAAATCGGTCACTCGATGCGAAGCGTCTGTACGAATCAGTTTTTCCTCATCGCGGACTTTCATAAATAAACCGCGCAACGCTCGATCGGTGGTATGCTCGCTCAGTGAATTGGTTTGTATCTCGTCAAACAAAAATCCATTTAGGCTCGCCTTATTATACACACTGATGAGATTGCTGTATAAATCATTAGCAGATAAACCGAGCACCAAATCCTTGCTGAGTGATACATCAATCTTCGGTTGAAATGCATCAAATAATTGCTGGCGTGTATTGCGTCTCAAATAATTGATCGCGGCAGAATCTTCACCATTGAGAATCTCCCAACCATCGTCAATGGTAAGATTGGTGATGGCATCTACAAAGATTGGTGTGGCCTCACGAGCAGCATCCTCAGCCGCTCGATTTATGGCTAGAATATTATCCTCAACTAGGTTGGTCGGTAGCAGGTTTAGCACATCATACACGGGTTGAGCTTCTTCAGGAAGTAAAATCTTTACTGCTTGATCGCCATAAAAGCCATCCGTTTTGTTTAACCGAGTCACTGCGGTATCCGTACCTACCGCAAGGGCTTGTTTTAAGCCGGCAACAACCTCAGAATCAGTAACACCACCTACAGCCTCTTCCCAAGGAAAGTCTTCGCAGGAGCTCAATCCGATGAGCACGGGTAGGCACCAAAGCATAAGTTTGAATCTCATTTTTCTCATATCTCAAGTCTTTTAAATGCATCAGCCGTATAATCCAAGGCGTTGGATGGGAGGCTTAAATGTGTTACAAATCTAATCTTACCATGACCGAAGGCCACCGTTTCGATGCCCAATTTTGTCAACGCTTGTATGATTTGTTTTTGTTTTACTGCATCAGCGAGCATTGCTACCACAATATTGGTCTCCACATTCATCACTTCAGAAACCCACGATTGTGATTGAAGCAAGTTACCTATTTCCTTGGCCAAAGCATGGTCTTTTTTGAGTCTTTCCACATGATTATCCAGCGCAAAAACGCCCGCTGCAGCAAGATATCCGGCTTGTCGCATGCCGCCACCAAAAACCTTGCGCACCCGTATTGCTTGGTAAATAAAATCTGCATTCCCAATTAAAAGCGAACCCACTGGGCAACCAAGTCCTTTGCTCAGACAAATGGAAATGCTATCAAAGGTTTCTCCGATTAATTGTGTGGACTCTCCTGTCTCTACCAAAGCATTAAAAAGCCGAGCTCCATCCAAGTGAAGCTTTAGTGCATTTTCAGCACACACCTTTTTAATTCTTTGAACTTCCTCCTGTTTCCAAATGGCTCCACCGCCTTTATTGCTGGTATTCTCAATCGACACGAGCGTAGTTCGAGGATGATGTGGATCGTCCGGATTAATATTTTCTAGAATGTCATTGGCCACAAATCGACCTTTATCGCCATGGAGCAAGCGAACCGAACAACCGCTATTCATAGCAATGCCACCTCCTTCATAATTGTAAATGTGTGCTAATCGATCGCAGATTACTTCCTCTCCAGGTTGGGTGTGTACTTTGATTGCAATTTGATTGGTCATCGTACCTGATGGACAAAACAAGGCGGCTTCATGCCCAAACATACCTGCAGCTTTCGCCTCGAGGGCATTGATGGTGGGATCTTGCCCAAAAACATCATCGCCTACTTCTGCAGACATCATCGCATCCAACATGGCATCGGTGGGCTTTGTGACGGTATCGCTTTTAAAATCTAGTGTTACACTCATATATTTTGACTTACCTACGAAGTAAGGATTTAATGAGAAGACTAAAAACCTTTCACTGAACCAAGTGAGTATTGTGCCTTTTGCTACAGTAGGCTCTCCGAATTTCGGCCATATTCGCACCATGATTGAAATAGCCGGCTATATTGCCTCTATTCTTATAGGTGTTTCACTCGGTTTGGTGGGCGGAGGCGGATCAACGCTGGCCGTGCCTGTGTTGGTTTACCTACTCAGTGTGGAGCCAATTCTCGCCACATCCTATTCCCTTTTCATTATTGGTACCACGAGTATTGTTGGTGGAGCGCGCTATGCCATTAAAAAACTGGTGGATTACAAAATGGCCATCCTATTTGGCCTACCCAGCATAGCTGCCGTTTATCTAACTCGGGCTTTTGTTTTGCCCATAATTCCGATGGAAATTGAAGTCGGATCGCTATTTACGCTGAGCAAGTCTGTGCTCATCATGGCGCTTTTTGCCCTATTAATGTTGGCTGCCAGTATTGGTATGATTCGTAAAAAGCCAGAAAAGAAAGAGGAGCAAACGAAAGACTTCCATCCAGCCGTATTGGCATTGCTTGTATTGGCGGAAGGCGCTGTAGTGGGTTTCTTGACTGGTCTGGTGGGTGCAGGCGGTGGATTTCTGATCATACCAGCATTGGTCATTCTAGCCAAACTCCCTATGAAAAAAGCTGTGGGCACCTCATTGGTAATCATTTCATCGAAATCTCTTATTGGTTTTTCAGGTGACTTAGGCCATCTCGATATCGATTGGATGTTTCTATTCACTGTTTCGGCATTAGCCATCGTAGGAATTGCCATTGGTTCATACTTATCCTCCAAGATTGACGGTCAATCACTTAAAAAAGGATTTGGCTGGTTGGTGCTTGTCATGGGCATTTTTATCATCTTTAAACAACTATTTTAATTAAACAATATGCGTTATCTGATTACTCTATTTACCATTACCACGCTTATCTCTTGTCAAGCTCAAGAACAAAAAGACACAAAAGACCTCGATCCATTTGCAGATATCAGCAATGAACAAGCCCATGAAATCATGAAGGCAAAGGCAGACTTGCAAATCATTGACGTGCGCCAAAACGCAGAAGTAGCCGGTGGAATGATCGATGGTGCGGTTCAGATGGATATTTCAAAGCCAAAGTTTTATGAGCAAATTGAAACGCTTGATAAAACCAAGCCAGTGTTGGTTTACTGTGCCGCAGGCGGTAGAAGTAAAACGGCTCAAGAAATAATGCAGGAGGCAGGTTTTACAGAAGTCTATAACCTTAAGAACGGTTACGAACGCTGGAAATAACCCATCATGTTCAAAGGCTTTAGGGCATACGGAAAGTCTATTTCATTTCTCAACAACCATGGATTGAGCTGGGTATGGTTTTTTCCATTGATCGTTACGGCATTGGTAATTATTGGTGGTTTTGAACTGACCTCATGGGCTACCGATGCTCTAAACGTTTTGCTCAAAGATTTCTTAGATGGGCAAACATGGCTTGGCGACTGGCAATCGACCATCGGAACCATTCTTTACTGGATAATTTGGCTAGTCCTGCGAATACTCCTGTATTTCGCCATGGCGTTTATTGGTGGGTCAATCATCATTTTGATAATGACACCAGTATTAGCCTATGTAAGCGAAAAAGTAGCGGAGAAACTAGGCGTGGATGTTCCTGCGTTTTCACTCTCCCGATTTTTTCAAGAGATTATTCGTGGATTAGGCATCGCCTTGAAAAACGGAACCATCCAAATACTGCTGACCATCATTTGTTTTGGCATCGGATTTATTCCTGTGATTGGGTTTTTATCCCCTTTTCTAATGATCGTTATAAATGCTTACTACTATGGTTTTAGCCTCATTGACTATTCGCTAGAGAGGCGCGCTATGAGTGTTGGCGATAGTTCCACTTATGCCTTTGAGCGAAAATTCACCACTACTGGAATTGGGTTGCCCTTTGCACTATGGATGCTCATTCCGTTTATTGGGCCAATGACCTCAGGATTTGTAGCCCTCTTGGGCACAGTGGCGGCTACCATAGCCGTTGAGTCAGAGTCTACTTCACCAGCGAAAACTGTCCAGTAGTTTCCGCGATTTTATAATCTGAAGTTCGGTAAACGATGTGATATGCGCAGGTACCAATCGGTGCTAACATTCCGCTGTTGTAAGCGATGAAATCTCCCGTAGCAGGATCACTCTCCAAACGGCTGCCGCTTCTTGCGAGTCAATGGATAAATTACAATTAATGTAGGGCACCATTACTAAAATTCATTAAAACATTCGTACCGAATGTCCAATTGTCGTAGTAGTTCTGAGCGATGGAATCAAACCCCGTCAGTGCCTAAAATACAAAAAGGAATGATGTCGAGTATATTGATTTAACCGCCATTTAGATCCTAATTATAAACGAATTGATCAAACTTTGGTTTTCTTGAACCTTAAGTATGTGAGAAAGGGTTTCTAACTTGAAATTTATTCGGCCCTATTAGGGTTAACCTTCGTATAAACGGTCCACTGCTTATCCTTAATCATGGACTCCATTTCCAACTCGAAATTGCGCAATTCATCGGGTGCGTTCATCCGATTATAAACCCAGTGTTGAACGTCCTGAGAATTCACTATGGTAGTAGATGAAGGAAGGTCGGTTACTGGTGCGTCATACACATGACGCAGCTTTGCATATCCAATATCCTTGGCCATCTTCTGAATTCGGTCCAACTCCTCTTCATTAAACTTGGTTGTATAAGTGCCTTCGTAGTCAAAGAATTGGCGTCCCTCGAGCAATGCCCATCCACTTCTAAATACATTCACAGTGTAAACAGGACATTGACCAAAGCATGGTGTCCGATCCATTCTAAAATAGAGTGAATCTGGAAAAATAGGTGCTAGTCTGTCCACCTCGATTGTCTCCTGCTTTTGAATTCTGTCCGGCTCAGCCATGGCTTTCAATTCTACATTCTCGCTCATTTCCTCCTGAGAAATGTTGCCTTGGTTTTCTAATTTTTCTGCCTCAGCCTTTTCCACTGATTTCTTTGAGTTCTTGCAGCTCACCATTAGGATTGAGGAGCTGAATACCAACAACACAAATACACTGAATAGTCTCATACTACTTTGGATTTTGAAGACCGCGATCCTTTGCGATCTTCTCTAGACGCTTTTGGAAATTTGACTTCTTCTTTGGTTTCTTCTTGTTTGCTTGAATCTTGGCCCGAATGGCGTCCTCATCAATGAAATATCTTTTGATCACCAGCTGCTGCAAAATGGATACCACGTTCGAGGTAAGGTAATAGTAACTCAATCCACTGCTGTAGCTATTGAAGAAAAACAATAACATGAATGGCATGAGGTAGATCATCATCTTCATCTGAGGCATTTGTGCATTGCCTCCAGCGCCCGACATATCCATGTTATACTTGGAATAGAAGAATGTGGATGCTGCCATGAGCAGCGTAAACAGACTTACGTGATCTCCATAAAAAGGAATCTCAAATGGGAGGCTCAAGATGCTGTCATAGCTACTTAAGTCTTCCGCCCAAAGAAAGCTTTCTTGCCTCAGCTCAATGCTTGCTGGAAAGAAGCGGAACATGGCGTATAGAATGGGTAGTTGCAAAAGCATGGGAATACATCCTGCCATCGGATTCACACCGGCCTGACGATACAAAGACATGGTGGCCTGTTGCTTCGCAACAGCATCCTTGTCCTTCATTTTTTCATTGATCTCATCAATTTCTGGCTTCAGTGCCTTCATTCTAGCGCTGCTGATGTAGTTTTTCCAAGTTAGCGGTGAGAGCGCCAGTTTTATCAAAAAGGTCAGCACCAGGATAATAATTCCATAGTTCCAACCGGTGTAGGTGTCCAGCGTATTGAAAACTGGAATAACAATCCATCGGTTTACCCAACCAAAAATGGCCCAACCGAGATCAATTTGATCTTCCAATCCTATGTCGAGATCAGAGAGCGTTTGATAGTGGTTTGGTCCGAGATATAGTTGAAAGGGAAATGCAGGATCACGCTGATTGTCAAACTCCATGGTGAGGCGCGCGGTCATCTCCTTGGTGTACTTTAAGTCATCCGTTTCGATGGTTTCGACTTCACCGTTTTGTTTGGAAAATCCGTTCGGAGCAATGATGGCAGCAGAAAAGAATTGCTGTTTGAAGGCCACCCAATGAGTAGAGGCTTCTAACTGCTCCTCTTCATAGCTCGTTTCTGAAATGTAATCGGCTTCATCTTCTATGTATTTGTAATACACGGTGGTTTTCTGTTGCTCTTGTTCCCTGCTACGTTCGTGAAAAGGTGCCTTGATGCTCCAATTCAATTCAAATTGATCTTCGCTGGCAGCCAGTACATCGTCCATACCTACTGACTGAATGTAAGCGTCAACCACATATGAATTTGGTTCTGGAAGTTCATATACCACCTCAACAAACTGATCTTGAGACTGACCATAAAGTCGATATACTGCCCGTGTCGGG
>JALRDM010000188.1 GCA_023262195.1 Salibacteraceae bacterium
ATCTGAACTGCCACATGCGCTGGCAATGAATAAGATTATTGTCAGAGAAATGGCCGCGCCAATAGTTTGTTTCATAAGGCGAAAATACATAGCCGAAACAAGGTAGGGAAATGGCCGAGAAATTACTTGAGATTTGGCTAGTTTAACCGAATGGTATGAGGAATATGCATATCCGTCAAAACTTCTTGGCTGAGCTCTTTAAGGTCCTCAGCCTCTTCAGGTATAGTCCAATCTACATTTACTTTCCCTCCGCTGTCATTGAGCTGCTTTAATAAGCTCAATATGCGTAAGAGACTTCGAACTAATTTACCGTTTAGGTACTCGAGGTTGATTTCTAAGCTTGTGATTTTCGAAGGTTGATTGATGTAGTGCTGCAACTAGTTAATAATATCTCCCAAAAACTCCTGCTCGTCAAGTGGAATTGACTTACCCGAAATCACCAATTTCCCAGATTGCGAATCCAGAGAAACCGATGGATTGAATTGGTCTCCGAGTTTATTTAAAGGTTGCATAGAATGAGCAATTTTTCAATCAATTTTACTGTGGTACGAGCACACTGTTTACTGGGTTGCAATTGTTAATAACTTGAATGAAGGTAAGCAAAATTCTCACTGTTGACCAATTGGATGAGATCGGTGTTCTAATTCACATTAAGCCTGTTTTTAGGACAAAAACAAGCGCGACAATCATGTTTTTGAACAACTAGGTTACTCTACGCACTTACTACATGGACATGGCTTATCAAACCATTAGCTAACCATATTCCTTAAATCATTTTACTCCGGAAGCTATAAGAGTCAGAATTTCATCAAAACCCCAATCTAAAAAGGCATTTCTGTTAACTTTCGAGCATCGAAACAACAGACCTCATCAGTACAGCTGCGCGTTTTGTAAATAATACACGGAGCCACGTTTTTTTGACCGGCAAAGCAGGTACAGGTAAAACAACTTTTCTGAGAAACCTAGCACAGAAAACCCATAAATCACATCTTATTGTAGCTCCTACGGGTATCGCAGCACTTAATGCCAAAGGTGTTACCATACACTCACAATTTTTATTGCCACTGGGATCGTTTATACCAACGGATATGGTGGAGGGTGAGTTTTCAATTTCTGGGGCGTTTTACACCCGCAATACTCTTGTGCGTAAAAATCCACTCAACAAGGCGAGAAAACAAGTCTTAAGAGACATCGACCTACTAATTATTGATGAAGTGAGTATGCTTCGTGCCGATGTGCTCGATGCCATCGATTTCAGGCTAAAACATGCCCGTAGAAATTACAATGTTCCTTTTGGCGGGGTGCAGCTTTTACTAATTGGTGACCTCTTTCAGCTACCGCCCATTGTGCGTGACAGAGAGTGGACACAATTGGGCCAGTATTATGACAATGCATGGTTTTTCCAATCGATCGCGCTCAAACAATCAGGATTTGTTTACATCGAATTGGATAAGATATTCAGACAGCAAGATGACACCTTTATTGAAATACTGAATAATCTAAGAAACAATAAAGTCGCAGCTCGAGATATTGAGGTGCTTAACAGCCATTACTTAGCGAAAGAGGACAGAGCAGAGGCTAAGGGTGTAATACACCTCACTACGCACAACCGCAAAGCCGATGCAATTAATGAAACGGAGTTGAATAAGTTGAAAGGCAAAACCTTCACCTATCAAGCTGAGGTAAACAAAGACTTCCCGGAGTCAATGTACCCTGTTTCTGAGGAAATTACGCTGAAAGTTGGCGCACAAGTGATGTTTATAAAAAATGACACCCAAAATCAGGATTATTTCAATGGGAAGTTAGCTGAGGTTACAAGTCTGTCAAGCGATAAAATTAAAGTGAGGATGCAGGGTGATAGGATTGAGTACACCTTACGCATGGTAACTTGGGAAAATCGAAAATATAAGCTGAACGAAATCAGCAAAGAATTAGAAGAGGAAGTTGTGGGTGATTTCAAGCAATACCCCATCAAGCTGGCTTGGGCTATTACCGTGCATAAAAGTCAAGGCTTAACATTTGATAAAGCGATCATAGACGTTGGACAAGCATTTGCTCCAGGACAAGTGTATGTAGCACTATCACGATTACGCAGTTTAGATGGACTCATTCTATACACTAAGATTTCATCTGATGCAATAACATCTGATGTTAATGTGGTGCAGTTCAGTGAAACAAAAAACACGCAAACACAGCTAGATCAACAGCTGATGGACGGGCAACGGCAATATGCTGAACAATTGGTGGTGTCTACCCTCCATTTTGAGCCCATTATTAGTCAGATTCTGGGCGTTTCAAAACGAAAAGACTCTAGTTTGGAATTCGAGGATGAAGAGATGCGCACGGCCTTGGATTTGATGCGGGAGAAGCTTGAGGCACAAGTACAAAACACCCAGGTCTTCCAAAGCCAGTTAATTAGGCTTCTTCGTGGAAACAACGCATCAAAACTTCAAGAACGCATTCGAAAAGGGTGTTGGTATTACAATGAAATTTTCAATGATATCCTGCATAAACTACTCACTCATATAGAGGAGGTTTCACAATTCTCGCGTATGAAGACTTATCTAAACGAGCTTGATGAGTTAGATGCCCTCATCGTGAAAAAGATGCTCGATTTGCGCACTCTTGAATTAAAGCTTGAAGCAATACTTAATGGAGAGGGAATTGGCACCAACAAATCGGTAGTGGAGGAATTAAAGCAGTTTCGAGCAAAATTGATAAAGACTATTGAAAATGAATTTT
>JALRDM010000245.1 GCA_023262195.1 Salibacteraceae bacterium
TGCTTGGGTTAATTCAGATTTTAATTTATTTTCGATCCCCAATGAATCCAACCTTGATCGGTTTCCTCCAATGTCGGTCATCTTTAGTGATTTTAAGTTTTCTAGTGACGTTTCAAGCGCTCTGTTTCAGCGTGTGGGCAGTATCAAGTCGGATAAGCCCTTGCTCGTGTTGAGTAATAGTTCAGGATGGAAAAAGGGCGTACTGATGGGAGAGGGCTGGTGGCGCTGGCGACTTTTCGAACGAATGAAGTTTGCCAATAGCACCAGTGAGTTTTGGACAGATCAGGTTATGGTCAAGCTTGTTCAATACCTGGCCCTGCGTCAGAAGAGAGAGCGACTTTTGGTGGAAGGACCACGAAAGGCTATGGAAGGTGAGAGCATTCGCTTTAGTGCAGAGTATTACAATCAATCTTACGAACTCGTGAACTCAGCAACGGTAAACTTAAGTGTGGTCGATAGCTCAGGCAACACCTTTGAATATCGTTTTAAACCCAAGGATGAGGCTTATGAAGCGAATCTGGGTAGTTTGCCCGTAGGAAATTACGAATGGAATGCCACGGCAGATGATGGAAACCAATCTTTTACTTCTAGTGGCGAATTTACCGTGGTAATGAATCGAGCGGAGTTTGCACGCGTGTCGGCTGATCATGGCTTTCTGGAGCGGTGGTCATCTGCTGCGGGTGGCACAATGGTTTACCCAAATTCCGAATCCGTGTCAGAAATTATTGCTGGTCTAGAAAGAGCCCAACCGATCATTCACACATCGCGGGAGTGGATTGATATCATTGAATGGAAATGGATTGTATTTTTCGTCACCATCCTTTTGGCTGTCGAGTGGTTTTTAAGAAAGTATAATGGGAGTTATTAGAACAGTTGGTTACTTTTTACTGGTTGGCCTTGTATCCGCAGGATGCAATGCCACTCGGGTTATCAAGCCTTTAGAAAAAGGAGAGAAGCAGGTTTCGGCAAGTGTTGGCGGGCCCGGAATCATTTTCGGTGGTGCTCCAATTCCTCTGCCGTTGTCGTCAGTAAACTATGCACATGGCATTGACACGGGCATGACCTTAGTGGCCGGAGGCCATTTTACGAGTGCACTTTTTGGCGTGGCTCAAATGGATGTAGGTTTAGGCATCAGTGCCTTTAAATCCGAGACCGAAAAGTTTGGGCTTACGGTTACTCCAGGGTTGAACTTGTTTTATGATTTCAATGAAAACAATAGTCGCATCTATCCACAAATTGAAGGCACTTGTTGGTGGCAATATTCAGAGAAGGAGCACTTGATTTATGGCGGAGCGGGTACTTGGATCGAACTGGTGAAACGGAAGGCGCACGACCAAGTTCAGACTAATGAATTTATGCCATGGGTGAGTTTGGGTCATCAGTTTAACTTAGAAAAGTGGAGCTATTTGACCGAATTGAAATACATCGGCTTTCAGCAAAACACAGGTTCGGTAGTTGTCAATTACATATCACCTGCAAATCAAGGTACGGTGGGTCTGTACCTAGGAATTTCAAGACGCTTTTAAGATGAGGACAACGATATTTATTCTTTCTGCACTGCTTTTTAGTTCCTGTTTGAGGTTAGATAGCTTACTCTATAATCCAGATTCGAGCATTGATGGATATTATTTTGATGAGTTTGATGGTTTGGCTGAAATTGATGTGGATGCTACCTACAAGATTGCGGATACCTTGATCCATCCATTTACCTTACAAAGCGATCCACAAGGCGACAATAAAACCATTCACGTGGTTTATGTAGGTGACCTTGAAAATATCGCAACAGACACCGTTTTTCTTTATTGCCATGGCAATGCAGGGCACCTTGATTTTTATTGGCCCCGCATCAAACTCCTAGCTAATGTTGGGGAGAAAAATCGATTTGGTGTGTTGGCAATGGATTACCGTGGGTTTGGCTTGAGCGAGGGTCCACCCACAGAAGAGGGGATGTATAAGGACGTAGATGCGTGCATGCAATGGCTAAAAGACCGAGGACTTACAAGCGATCGTCTGTTGATTTATGGGTATAGTTTAGGTAGCGCACCAGCCACAGAACTGACCGCAAAACCAAGAACGCTGCAACCATCGAAACTAATGCTCGAAACGCCATTTGCATCGGATGAGGTGATGGTGGAAGATGCCTCTGGACTGTCGTTGCCCGGAAGCTTTTTCTCGGATTTGGAAATCAATAATGCTGACGAAATCAAAAAAGTAGAAGAGCCATTTTTCTGGATTCATGGAACCGATGACAAGTTTCTACAAATGGCCACGCATGGGGAAACCGTTTTTGCTAACTATAATGGCTCATATTCAGAAGCACATCGAATCGAAGGTGGTGCACACAGTGATGTGCCCACGGTGATGGGTTATCCAGAATACATCGAAGCCGTGGAATCGTTCATCAAACGCTAATGGTACAAGCCATCTATTTCATACTGATCGCCATCACGGTCGTCAGCTTTCTCTTTGACCAGTGGCTCGACTACCTCAATGACAAGCGTAAATCACCTAAGCTTCCCGAGTCGGCAAAAGGTATCTATGACGAGGAACGCTATGCCAAGTGGTTGGCGTATGACAAGGCCAATGGTAGAGTAGGAGCACTCAGCTCAGCGGTAAGTATTGTCATTTCATTAGCCATGCTCGTTTTTGGTTTGTTTGGAAAGCTTGACATTTTTCTACGAGGATATGTCGATCATCAGATTGGCTTGGCCCTCATTTATTTTGGGGTGCTGGGTTTGGGTTCATCCATCATTTCGTTGCCCTTCAGCATCTACAGCACCTTCGTGATTGAAGAGAAATTTGGCTTTAATAAAACCACCGTAAAGACTTTTATTCTAGACATGATTAAGGGTGCCGCATTGAGTCTGCTCATTGGCGTGCCTTTGGCTGCGATCATCATATGGTTTTATTATGAGTTGGGCGATTGGTTTTGGCTAACCGCTTGGTTATTAGTATCGGGCTTTTCAGTGTTTATGGCCATGTTTGGTGCAGATCTCATCATGCCCATTTTCAACAAGTTCACCCCATTGGAAGATGGAGAGTTACGCTCGAGTATTGAGGCATACTGTTCTGAAGTAGACTTTCCACTGACCAACCTTTTTGTAATGGACGGTTCTAAACGTAGCGGAAAGTCAAATGCATTTTTTACCGGGCTCGGACCGAAGAAGAAAATTGTGCTATACGATACCCTGATTGAGCAAATGACTACTCAAGAAATTGTAGCCGTGCTGGCGCATGAAATAGGACATTACAAGCATAAGCACACACGACAATCGCTCATTTTAAGTGTGCTTCAAACGGGAGTGACATTGTTTCTACTTGGTCTTTTTCTACGCGAAGAAATGTTTTCACAAGCGCTGGGTGCGGAGGTTGGCAGCTTTCATGTTGGAATCATAGCCTTCGGAATTATTTTTTCTCCCTTGAGTACGTTGATTGGTATTGGTATGAACGTATTGAGCCGAAAAAATGAATTTGAGGCGGATGCTTATGCCAATGATACCTACAGCGGAGCAGCGCTAGCTTCAGGATTAAAAAAGCTTACAGCGGAAAACCTGAGCAACTTGAATCCTCACCCATACCTGGTATTCGTGAGCTATTCGCATCCGCCTGTATTGAAGCGCTTGGAGAAACTGACAACAGATTAACCCGTGGATATAGTTCAATTACCCATTAATTTTCAAGCAGTTAATGCTTGTTTTAGTGTTTGAATAATTCTACATTTGCGCCCCCTTAAAAATAAGGGGTGTGACGGCCACAGAATTATAAACAAGCTCCAACTGCAGCCGAATGCGTTGGATACAAGAAAAGCCACATGGCAGAAAAAAAAGAAGAAGCTGTTGAAAACAAAGTTGAAGAAACAGCAAAAGACACTGCAAAAGACACTGCAGCAAAATCCACCAAAAAAGTAGAAGCTAAAGCGAAAAAGGAAGAAAAGCCTGAAGCCAAGAAAGCTCCTGCGAAAAAAGCTGAAGCGAAGAAAGCTGAGCCCGCTAAGGAAGAAAAAGCCGAAGTAAAGGCAGAAGCCAAAGCTGAAAAGGAAGAAAAGCCTGTTGCTAAAAAGCCAAGAACACGTGTTAAAAAAGCTGCGGCAGAAGAAACTGCTGAAGCTGCTCCAGCAGAAGAGACTGCAACAGAAGAAGTAAAAGAAGCAACACAAGCTCCTGCACCTGAACGACCAAAACTTGAAGACTTTGATTGGTCTAAATTGACCAAGAAGGCTGAGGTATATTCTGAAAAAGAGCGTCAGGAAATGGAGGAGATGTATGATGAGACATTAACCTCTATTACAGAACACACCGTGGTTGACGGTAAAGTGGTAGCCATGACTTCTCGAGAAGTTGTGGTAAACATTGGTTACAAGAGCGAAGGCGTAATTAGTGCTCCAGAATTCCGTCACAATCCCGATTTGAAAATCGGAGATGAAGTGGAAGTTTACGTAGAAAAAACTGAAGACAGCAATGGGCAGTTGGTGCTTTCTCACAAGAAGGCACGAATGATGCGTGCTTGGGAACGTGTAAACGATGCCAAGGAAAACGATACCATCGTAAGAGGTCACGTAAAGTGCCGAACTAAAGGAGGATTAATCGTTGATGTGTTTGGTTTGGAGGCATTCCTTCCAGGTTCACAAATTGACGTGAAGCCTATCCGTGATTACGACATCTATGTTGGAAAAGACATGGAGTTTAAAGTAGTGAAAATCAACAACGAGTTTAAAAACGTGGTTGTGTCGCACAAAGCATTGATTGAAGCTGAGATTGAACAGCAGAAGGTTGAGATTATGCAAAAGCTTGAAAAAGGTCAGGTGCTTGAAGGAACCGTTAAGAATATTACTTCGTACGGTGTATTTGTAGACCTCGGTGGTGTTGACGGACTTATCCACATTACTGACTTAAGCTGGGGTAGAATTAATCACCCAGAAGAAGTGGTTGAGCTTGATGAAACAATCAACGTGGTTATCCTCGATTTTGATGACGAAAAGAAGCGTATTGCACTTGGTGTGAAGCAACTTCAAGAGCATCCATGGGAAGGTCTTGATACCGGCATTAAAGAAGGCGATAACCTCAAAGGTAAAGTGGTAGTACTTGCTGATTATGGTGCATTTGTAGAAGTAGCGCCTGGAGTGGAAGGATTAATCCACGTATCAGAAATGAGCTGGTCACAGCACTTACGCACGGCAGATCAATTCTTCAAAGTTGGAGATGAGGTGGAAGCCAAGGTGATCGCCATCGATCGTGAAGAGCGAAAGCTTTCACTCAGTACTCGTCAACTTACGCCAGATCCATGGGAAGATATTGAGAAGCGCTACCCAGTAGATAGCAAGCACACGGGCCGAGTTACCAACCTTTCAAACTTCGGTGTATTCATCGAGTTGGAAGAAGGAATCGATGGTTTGGTGCACATCTCAGATTTGAGCTGGAGCAAGAAAATCAATCACCCATCTGAATTCACCAAGACAGGTGAGCAAATGGAGGCTGTAGTTCTTGAAATTGACAAGGAAAACCGAAGATTGAGCTTGGGACACAAGCAGTTGGAAGAAAATCCATGGGATGTGTTCGAGACAGTGTTTAAGATCGGAAGCGTTCATCAAGGAACCATCTTTCAGAGAAACGATAAAGGTGGTGTGGCTTCTCTCCCATATGGAGTTGAAGGATTTGCACCGAGCCGACATCTGATTAAAGAGGATGGCTCTAAGGTTGGAATGGATGAAACGTTAGATTTCCAAATCATTGAGTTCAACAAAGACTCAAAGAAGATCATCATTTCACATACTAAAACACACGATGAAGAAGTTGGAAGAGATTCTGGCGATAATAAGCGTGGTGGAGGAAAAGTGAGTGGTAAGGTGAAGAACGATAGAAAAGCGGTGAAGAAAATCAATGAATCGCTTGAAAAGACCACCCTTGGTGATCTTGACGTACTTTCTTCATTGAAGGATGAAATGGAACAAGCTGAAAAGAAAAAGAAATAATCAGCTGTCACTGCACTTAAAATCCCTTTCGATTTCGGAAGGGATTTTTTTTGCCCAATACTCAAGTATATTTGCCCTGCATTAATGGAATCACGCCAGCTTCTATCTCACCATGCGCTAAACAAAACGCTCGACCGGCTTGCATATCAAGTATTTGAGCAGCACATTGAGCCCAATGATCTTGCTATTATCGCCTTGCAGCCCCGAGGTGTGTATTTGGGAAGAAGGATACTTGAGCGCCTCAAAGGCCTCTATAAAACGGACTCCATTAGCTATGGAGAACTGGACATCACCTTTCACAGAGATGACTTCCGAAGACGTGACGAACTGTTGGTTCCGGCACGCACCAATCTTGAGTTTAGCATTGAAGGCAGGCAAATCGTGCTTATTGATGATGTGCTATATACTGGGAGAACCGTTCGGGCAGGACTGGACGCCATGCTTGATTTTGGAAGGCCTGCAAATGTTGAACTCATGGCTTTGATCGACCGTAGGTTTAGCAGAGAATTACCCGTTCAGCCTGATTACACCGGTAGAGTAGTGGATGTGGTGACCGATGAAACCGTCAAGGTCAATTGGAGTGATGATGACCAGAATAATGAAGTAATACTATACGGATCAAATAAAACCAATGACTAAGCTTAGTACGAAACATCTGCTCGGAATTAAGAACATCACTCGTGAGGATATTGATCTAATTTTTTCGACAGCAGATAATTTCAAGCAAGTCATCAACAGACCGATTAAAAAGGTTCCATCACTGAGGGATGTGACCATTGCCAATATTTTCTTTGAAAATTCTACCCGCACGAAATTGTCTTTTGAGCTGGCAGAAAAACGCCTGTCGGCTGATGTCATCAATTTTTCAGCATCAAGTTCATCGGTAAAGAAAGGAGAGTCGTTGGTTGATACGGTCAATAACATCTTGGCTATGAAGGTTGATATGGTGGTGATGCGCCACCCAAACCCTGGTGCTCACATGTTTTTAGCCAAACGCGTTGACTGCAATATCATTAATGCTGGCGATGGTGCACATGAGCACCCAACGCAAGCCATTCTTGATGCCTATTCACTAAGGGAGCGCCTGGGATCGTTGGAAGGAAAGAATATTTTGATTGTGGGGGATATCCTCCACTCCAGGGTAGCTCTATCGAATATTTTTTGTCTGCAAAAACTTGGAGCCAATGTTGCCGTATGCGGACCTGCCACACTTATTCCAAAGCACATTGAGCAATTAGGGGTGAAAGTGTTTTTCCATTTGAAAAAAGCTCTCGAGTGGTGCGATGTAGCTAACATGCTCAGAATTCAACTCGAACGTCAAGACATAGAATATTTTCCATCGATTAGAGAATACACTATGCAATATGGCCTCAATCGAGCAATGCTTGATGAGGTCGGAAAAGACATCGTTATCATGCATCCAGGACCGATCAATAGAGGTGTGGAA
>JALRDM010000273.1 GCA_023262195.1 Salibacteraceae bacterium
TATTGAGCGGCTTTGGCATTATTGCACTCATCGGGGTCATGGTGAATGACTCCCTTGTTTTTGTGACCGCAATGAATGCGAACCTCAAAGAAGGCATGCTATTCAAAGAGGCTGTTCTTGAAGCTGGTAAGTCACGGTTCAGACCGATATTGCTCACCTCCTTAACCACGGTGGCTGGATTAGCTCCATTGATATTTGAAACAAGTTTCCAAGCGCAATTCCTGGTGCCAATGGCAATTGCAGTAGCCTATGGACTCATCATTGCTACCTATACCACATTGTTGGTTTTACCGGTAATGCTAACTGTGATGAATAATGTGCGTATAATGGTGCATTGGTTTTGGACCGGTGAAAAGCCTTTGCCAAGAGATGTTGAACCTGCAATTATGGAACTGGCAAGCGAAGCCGAATTAAATACCGAGGAGGAATGAAATGTCCACAAATATTTCTCGGGTTGTTATTAAGTGCATTGGTCAATACTTTATCCGCACAAGAAACCTTGACTTTAGATCAGGTTTTTGAAATGGCCCTGAAGAATAACTTCGATATTAAGCTCATAAAAAAACAAGTTGAAATCGCAGACAACTCAGCTACAATAGGTAATGCAGGGCTCTTGCCCTCTGTCAATGCAAACGCATCTACAGGCATCACTGTAAACGATACAGAACTGGAGTTCGCTGGAAACATTGCTCCAGTCAACGTAGATGCTGCTCAAAGTACCACCACGAGCTTGGGTGTCAATGCAAACTACATCCTGTTTAATGGACTAAGCGGAAAAAACACGTACCAAAAACTTCAGCTCAATAGAGATATTGTACTCATGCAATCTCGAGTAACCATTGAGGCTACTTTGCTTCAAGCTGCAAATGCATTTTTTGTCTTAGCTCGGGCAAACGAGCAATTCGAGATTTCTAGGAAAAATGTGGAAGTGAGTAAAACGCGGCTCGAACGAGCAGAATTAGCCTATGAGCTAGGCACGAGCCTTAAAACTGATTTATTAAGTGCTCGGGTTGATCTAAACTCCGATTCATCGGCACTGCTCAATGCTCAAATTCAAGAACGCACTGCAAGGCGACAACTAGAAGTGTTGCTTGCCACAGAGCTCGCGGAAGGTGTCAAAGCTCTTTACGATGATCCTGAATTGAAATTATGGACAGAAGCAGACCTTATTTCTAAGGCCCAGACCAACAATGCTTCCTTAAAGAATGCTGAGTTGCAGCTTGAATTGGCTGAGAGAGACTATAAAATATCTAGGTCAAGCTTCGTCCCTACTTTATCGGTATCTGGGGGGGATGGGTTAAATCAACAACAGAATGAAGCAGGCATAGTGTTGAGTAATACTGCCTCTGGTTGGAATGGATCGATAGCCCTCTCCTACCCTTTATTCAATGGTTTTCGCAGCAGTACCCAGAGGCAAAATCAAAAACTGAATCGGGAAATACAAACTTTGGAAAATGCTAAACTTGACTTTGAACTGAATTCAGATATCAAAGAAGCTTTAGATAGCTATAATCAGAGTTACAAGCTTTTAAAATTTGAAAGAGATAATCTTGAGTCTGCTGAATTCAACCTATCACGAACCACAGAACTATACAATTCAGGTCAGTTGTCGAGCATTCAATTTAGAGAAGCACAAGTTGCTCTTGCCAATGCCGAAGTGCGTTTGAGCAATGCGAGAATGGCGCTGCTTATTAATGAATTAGAGATTCTCAGACTAACGGGTCAGATACTCGGAAATGAATAGGTGCTATTTTACCTTTTGAGAAACGAGCTGACTGCGGTATATTCTCTCGTAAATTAAGAAGAGTAATCCGCTATAAACCAAGTCACCGAGGAGAGTATTTTGGAAAAATGGTATTGCGGCAGTATAACAAGCGACTAATCCAGCCATATTCATAGGATAAAGTTGGCCACTCATCCAAACTCCAAAGTTGCTCACAACGAAAAAAAGAATTGAAGCACCGATGCTACCTCCAATAACCTTTGGTAGGCTAACGGATTTTCGAAACAGTAAGGCTCCAAGGGCATAAATCAAGACAATGGACGCGTAAATGTAGAAGGCTCCAGATGTGAAAAGCGTAAACCCACTTGCTGGGTAAATTAGGTTATTCACTATCAAGTCACCCACAAACCAAGCAATCATAGTAATAAGTAATCCCAAACCTCTATTACCAAAATATGCAGCTCCAAAGAGTGCCATGGCTCCAAGCGGTGCTACATTCATCGGGTGAGGGATGATACGAGAAAGCGCTGCAATAAGCACAATTGCGGCAATGATGATAAATCTGAGATTCTGCTTTTGCATGGCGCGAATTTAATAGATGTAACTCTTAATACAATCAAGTTGTTCGAAGCACAATATTTAAACCAAACCTGAAATTTATACTGCGTACCGCTTTTGGAATAATTACCCTCACTTCGCTTTTTGGATCGAATAGCGAAATAGGCACGACTGCCTTAGGCAGAAACCAGGAAATCAAATTATCACTCAGCAGATAAAGCTGTAGAAATCGCCAAGAATAATCTCCGCTGAGACCAATAGCAAACGGGTTTCGACTTTTGTAAGAGTAATGAACTCCAAGATGGGCTGAGAGATTTTCCTCAAACTCATCATCCACACGACACGTTTGTAAGAATAACCCTGCAAACACAACTACTGAGACCAAAACCACCCCTCTCGAATACGACTTGCTAATCATCTGCATTGAATCAAAGTTGAAAGAATAAAATGTAATTGATGATGTTTATATATAATAAAGCACATCATAACCTCATGTTTTCGGGGCATTCTTATTTTTGACCTCCACTGAAAATAAGTCACCTGACACACCAATCGAGCTAAATGAGTGAGAAACTTCTAAAGGCGTTGATGCAATTATTTGCAATCATTGCCGATGTTGACGAGTTAACCAACAAGAGCCGTATCGTAGTTGAGAATTTTCTCAATCAACGGTTGTCTAAAGATCAGGTAGACGTTTACCTACAACACTATGATGAGTACCTTGAAACGCATCATAAAGTCTCCAAGAAAAAAGAAGGTAAACGAAAGAAGACGGCAGTAAACTCTGTTAAGGTCCTCAAGATATGTACCCAGATTAATGCTGAACTTGAGCAACGGCAGAAAGTTTTCGTGCTCATTAGGCTGGTTGAGTACATCAATATCGGTAAAAGACCAAGTGAGCAAGAAATCGAGTTTGTGGAGACCGTTGCCGATGTATTTAATATTCCTGCAGAGGAATTAAAAGACATTACTGCATTTGTGAATTGTACCAAGGAGAATATCCCAGATTCTCCAAAAGTTTTAATCATAAACTCTGCAGAGTCCTTGTCCGATGTAAAATCCAATAAGCACATTCAGCATGAAACCTTGGGTTGCTGCCTTGGGATCTACCATGTCGAAAGTGTCAACATGTATGTGTTGCAGTATTTCGGTACGGATGAATTGCTACTAAACGGGCAAATAATAGATCCAAAAAGGATTTACATTCTCACGCAAGGTTCATCGCTAAGAAGCTCAAAGGTTAGCCCAATATATTACAGTGACATCATAAGCAGCTTTATGAGCGATCGCAGTCAGCAAAAGATTGTCTTTGCTGCAGACGATATCACTTATCGATTTAAAGGAGGAAAGGTTGGTCTGCACCCCCTTACTTTTTCAGAGGAATCAGGAAGCCTCATCGGAATCATGGGAGCATCGGGTTCGGGCAAG
>JALRDM010000308.1 GCA_023262195.1 Salibacteraceae bacterium
TGGTGATTGGTGATTGGTGATTGGTGATTGGTGATTGGTGATTGGTGATTGGTGATTGGTGATTGGTGATTGGTGATTGGTGATTGGTGATTGGTGAAAATTCTAAAATATCTTTGAATCCAAGGAAATGAGATCATTTGAAGATTTAAATGTTTATCAAAAAGCCAGAGCATTTCGGATAGATGTCTCTAATGTTGTCAAAGGTTTTTCCATTGATGAAAAATACAGACTAACCAATCAACTTTTAAGGTCGAGTCGCTCGGTCACTGCTCAAATTGCAGAGGGGCATGGTAGGTTTCACTATCAGGAGAACATCCAGTTTTGTCGTATTGCAAGAGGTTCGTTGGATGAAACACATGAGCATCTGAATACGACTTTAGACGAAGGTTTGATTGACAAAATCATTTGGGATGACCTCATAGAAAAGAAAACCGCAGTTATTCAATTACTAAACGGATACATTAATTATCCAAGAAAGTCTAAACATGGGGAAACAATTCACAAATCACAGGTAATAGAATAAATGAAAAAAATAGGAATAGTAGGAGCTGGAACCATGGGCAGCGGTATAGCTCAAGTAGCCGCGCAACATGGCCATGAGGTGTATTTGTTTGATACAAAGGAAGCCGCACTGGAAAAGGCAAAGGCAAGTTTAGCTAAGATCATGGCTAGGTTGGTGGAGAAAGGAAAAATCTCCGAAGAGCAATCAAAGGCTACACAAAGCCGAATCAAACGAGGGTCTGACTATGTGCAATTCAATAACTGTGGGCTGGTTATCGAGGCCATCGTTGAAAATCTTGAGGTAAAAAAATCCGTTTTTAATTCATTAGAAAATGTGGTCTCCAATGATTGCGTCCTCGCTTCAAATACGAGTTCTTTATCTATTGCTTCCATTGCAGGATCTTGCTCGCATCCAGAACGCGTGGTTGGAATTCACTTTTTCAATCCAGCGCCTCTTATGCCATTGGTAGAAATTGTGCCTGCCGTGCAAACTTCCGATTCGGTATTGAAGAATGCCCAAACAATCATTGATAGCTGGAAAAAGGTAACAGTCATCGCTAAGGATACTCCTGGCTTTATAGTGAACCGAGTTGCTCGACCTTTCTATGGCGAGGCGATTAGAATCTATGAAGAAGGCATCGCTGATATGGCTACCATAGATTGGGCTATGAAGGAAATTGGTGGTTTCCGAATGGGACCATTTGAATTGATGGATTATATAGGCAATGACATTAACTACACAGTGACCGAAACTGTATGGAAAGCCTTCTATTATGACCCTCGATACAAGCCATCCTTTACTCAAAAACGGATGATGGAAGCGGGATATCTAGGAAGAAAAACTGGACGAGGCTATTATAATTACAGCGAAGGTGCCACTAATCCCGAACCAGATAAAAACGAAGTTGTAGGTGAGGCCATTGTCTGGAGAATCTTAATCATGCTGATCAACGAAGCAGCAGATGCTTTGCACCTAAACATAGCCTCAGCCAAAGACATTGACTTGGCTATGACCAAGGGGGTAAATTACCCAAAGGGATTGTTGGCTTGGGCCGATGAAAAAGGCATACAAAATGTTTTGGATGGTCTGGACAAACTCTACGTGGCTTATCACGAAGAGCGGTATCGGGCAAGTGTGTTGCTCAGACAAAAAGCGGCTTATAGCAAACGCTTTTTTGAGTGAGATTCCTCTGGTCTTCATGTTTAATGTTGGTCGTTTTTCTGGCAAGCTGCGATCGATGCAAAAACACAATTTGTGAAAATGGGGAATGCGAACGCGGCTTTTGTAAGTGTCCAGAGGCCTATGTTGGCGATGCCTGTGAAATTCAAAATAGACCCGAAACGATTACTCTAACTCGAGTAGAGTTCACAGATCTTCCCGAGGAAATATTTATCAATCGTAAGTGGGATAGCGACACATCCACAGCCAATGCTTTTCGACCCGATGTAATGCTCCAGATAAAACTTGGGAACAATACTGACGAAATATTCAATTCCGTGGAGCGCTACCCTGATGCCGAACTCACAGAATTTGCGTTTGGCGAGCAGATGAGGGTCAAGATCTCGGATGGCTTTCCTGCGTTAAATTTTCATCTGGCTGACTTAGACAGTGATGGGCCCGAATTTATGTATAACGTTCAAGTATTAGGTTACTATACACCTACAAATGGTTTCCCATCAGAAGTCTCGGGCCAAAATGAAGATGGCGCCAAGTCTACACTCTACTTAGAATATCAGTATTAAATCACTCTTGAGTAATCTCTAATAGTAATTCCTCAAGTTTCTGCTTAATGGTTGACGTGTGCTTTTCGTCATAGTCATTAATCATCACACAAAAGGCAATTTTATCACCGTTGGTGTTCGCGAGGTAACCCGCATAATTTCTAACGCCCGCCATCGTACCGCTCTTGGCCTTCATTTTATCAGTAAGCGACCCAAAAGACCCTCTGAGTGTCCCGCTTTTTCCAGCTACTGCCAAACTATTTTCAAATTCCAATTTGGTATCAGCACGCTGCATTTGCATGAGCAATTCGATCATGGTTTCACAGGTCACTCTATTAAGGGGTGAAAGGCCGCTTCCATCTTTTAATACGAGCCCCTTTTGATTGATGCGTTTTTCTTTTAGAAATTGGTGTATTCCTTCTACTCCGCCCTCAATACTCCTAAATCGCTCGGCAGGATCTAATGCCAATGCAAGCGACTCAGCATAAAGGTTGATGCTGTTTTCATTCGTCATTCTCACAATGGAATACAACGGGGGTGAAAGCAACGTTTCAACGGTCTCAACATTCGGATGCTTAATGTAATCATGGTCTATACGAAACTCTGTCTCAGACCAACCCAGCCTCCGTTTAAGATCGATACAAAACTGCTGCATTGGAATAGGGTGCGATGCTTTGACTAGGTAATTTGTTTGGTGAGCAGGAATGGTGCCCGTGGCATAAATCTTATCGGTATTTGGCGCGCTAAAAAACCAGGCATTATCACGATTTTCACTCGATGCCTTCACTTGTATATCAACGTCAAAACCCTCAACATTTTTAGTTTTTGAGCTCAGCATAGCCCGGGTGCCCACTTGTCCAGAATTCAAATACATTTCGAGTGTATTGTCATTCCACATCAATGGGGTGGGTGTAGCTCCAAAGTAATTGCCCATATCTTCCCAAATCCAACCTCGTGGAGTGGCATGCGGTGCGTAAAGTGAGGCATCAAGAACCAGTTTACCCTCAAATCCTTCAAACTTCTTTAATGCGTTTTCCATTACATCCAAGCTTGAAATCTCACCCATAAAGTACCGCGATTGTATCGTTGGATCGCCCGATGGCATCACATATACATCACCATAGATTACTCCACCTTCAATATCCCCCTCTGCCATGAGCTTCGTCTCAAATTGATAGTTTGCCCCGAGCGTTTCTAATGCTGCCGCAGTTGTAAGCAGTTTTTGAATGGATGCAGGCACCATAGCCCTCTGAGAATTATGGTCAATAATGACATCCCCATTGCTCAAATTGACCGCCTTGACGGCCAGCGTGCCATTGAGCAAACCTGCATCTTGCTCCAATTTTTGAAGCGCCAACCACACGGGTGTATCAGCAGGTTTCTGAGCGAAGGATATTGTTGTAATGAGTACAGAAAAGAAGAAGGCAATTGTTTTCATCATAATTCAAATAAGATCAATAGAATGGTTGCGCCTACCTTAGCATTGCAAAATTTACAAACACATGAGTGACGAAACCTTGGCAGCAAAAGTTGTAGATAAGATGTACAATAACGACCCTTTTAGCAAATGGTTAGGAATTGAGCGCATTAAGGATGGTCCGGGAGAGTCTGTATTGCGCATGACCGTTAGAAAAGAAATGCTCAATGGATTCAACATTGCCCATGGCGGGATCACCTACAGTTTAGCAGATTCGGCTTTGGCATTTGCCAGCAATGGTCATGGAAGAATGTCGGTTTCGGTCGAAACATCCATTTCGCACACCGAATCACTGAAAGAAGGCGATATTATCACGGCCACTGCCAAGGAAATGAGCCTTTCGAACAAGATTGGGATATATCATATAGAGATTACAAATCAAGACTCAAAAATGGTGGCGCTATTCAAAGGAACCGTATATCGAACCAGCAAATCGTGGTCTGTTTAGATAATATCTTTCCTTTGCGCCCAAAGCCAGTTCGCTTGCTGTGAATAAACAAACAGACGCTAAAAACAGTATTTCGGATCAAGTGAATCCCGCGATGGTATTTTTCCATCTTGGGTTGGAAAAAACTGGGTCAACCTTTTTACAGTATTCCATTTTCAATAACCTAAAGGGTATTCGGTATCACCGCAAAAGCCGATTCAAATACTTCCCGAAATTACTTTCTAAATACCCCACAGAAAAACACCTTTTCACGTTTGAAACAGATGCAGAACTGTTCAACACAGTGGATATCGTAGCAGAAAAAATTCCCGAGGCCAACATCATTTTAATCCTGCGAAGGCAAGACAGCTGGCTATCGTCCAAGTACAACTACCACATTAGAAAACATGGCAGAACTCCATTTTCTAAATTCTTGGACTTGCGCAATGATGATGGATTTCTCAAAAAGGAGAGTTTTTATCTGAAACCAAAAATCGAATACATCGAGTCAAAAATTAAGGGTAAAATTCTGTTCTTGAATTACCATGAGTTAAAGCATGATCCTGAACAATACGTACAACGAATTACCTCTTTTTTAGGCGCTGAGTTAAAGCCAGGAACGGATGTAATTAATCCGCGAAAAAAGGCTTGGACCCTGAAACAGAATCGTGTTGTTTTTGCCTTCAACAAATTCTATCAATACGAGCACTTGGGCTCAAACACGCGATTTCTGAATCGGACTTGGTATAAATATCATGAGTTTCAAATTCACACAATTGCTTTTTTAGCTCGCTTCATTCCCTCATCCTGGGTAAGCAATAAACCGTTAATCGATAAAGAATTTTTAGAGGATGTCCGAACATATTATGCTGAGGATTGGAAATTTGCAGAAACGAAATTTGACTTCGTGGAGGACGCACATTAATATAAGAGCAAACAAATGAGAGACGCATACATCGTTGATGGCATACGAACGCCAATTGGAAAATTTCAAGGGACACTGTCACCTGTAAGAACGGATGATTTAGCAGCCCACGTGATAAAGGAGCTAATGTCTCGAAACTCATCGGTAGACTGGGAAAAGGTGGATGACGTAATCCTAGGATGTGCCAACCAAGCAGGCGAAGACAATAGAAACGTTGCCCGTATGGCCTTACTGCTTGCAGGCATGCCTTGGAAAGTGCCCGGTGAAACGGTGAACCGCCTATGCAGTTCGGGCATGAGTGCTGCAATACATGCGCGAAGAGCTATAGCCGCGAATGAAGGTGACTTGTTTGTGACAGGCGGAGTTGAACACATGACTCGTGGACCATGGGTTATGAGCAAAGCTTCAAAGCCTTTTGGTAACGACAGCAAACTCTATGATTCAAGCTTTGGGTGGCGATTCGTGAATAAAAAAATGCATGAACTCTATGGTACGCATGCCATGGGTGAGACCGCAGAAAACTTGGTAGCGGAATTCAACATATCGCGTGAAGACCAAGATAAGTTTGCGCTTTGGTCGCAGCAAAAGGCAAGTGAAGCTCAAAAAAATGGAAGGCTTGCGGAAGAAATCGTTTCGGTAGAAATTCCAAGAAGAAAACAAGACCCATTGGTGTTTGAACATGACGAATTCATTAAAGGAAACACAACCATGGAAGCTTTGAGCGGTCTGCGCGCAGCCTTTAA
>JALRDM010000412.1 GCA_023262195.1 Salibacteraceae bacterium
GAGGATTTCATTGACGCTGTAAGCTACTAAACCGAGGAATATTATGCCCCAAATGGAAAAGGCGTAACCCGCGGGAGTGAAAAGGTTATCATACTCAGCGCTGAGGCTGCCAACATCGTTGCCATTAATAGAAACAGCTACTGAGAGGTAATTGATGAAAATTACCAATGCTACAGAAAGCGCATTGAGAATGGAAAGCAGTTTGGTGGTCATGGTTTTTTAAGGTTAAGGTATAAAAGTAAATACTAAGGGTGCTTGATTTGGCAGGCAATGGGCCAATCCAGTTTTTAACTTTGCCGCGTACACCTGCCATAATTTCGAGCACATGAAAATCTCTTACAACTGGCTAAGCCAGTATATCCATCTCAATGAGTCGCCAGAGGAGGTGAGCGAGTTGCTTACATCGATAGGGTTGGAAGTTGAAGGGGTCGAGCACTTTGAATCGCTTAAAGGCGGCTTGAAGGGTCTTGTTGTTGGAGAAGTGATGGAGAAATGGCAGCATCCTAATGCTGATCGGTTAAGCTGCACCAAAGTAGATGTTGGCACTGGGGAGTTACTGTCCATTGTTTGCGGTGCGCCTAATGTGGCTGAGGGCCAGAAAGTAATTGTGGCAACCGTTGGAACCCTGCTATACTCGCCAGAAGGGGAGTCATTTGAGATAAAGAAGTCAAAAATTCGAGGTGAAGTTAGTCAAGGTATGATCTGTGCTGAAGATGAGATTGGTGTGGGACAGAGCCATGACGGCATCATGGTTTTGCCGGGTGATACCAAGGTTGGAACGCCTGCTTCAGAAATATTCGATATAGAAACAGATACCGTTTTTGAGATAGGATTAACTCCAAATCGTGCCGATGCCGCATCACACTTTGGCGTGGCCAGAGACCTGAAAGCAGCGCTTGGTTACCGGAAGAATAAAAGCATAGAACTGTGTCGCCCGTCTGTGGATGACTTTAAAGCGAGCAACAGCGACCTAACTATTCCAGTTTCGGTTGAAAATGTAGAAGCTTGTCCGCGATACTGTGGACTAACCATTTCGAATGTATCAGTGAAAGCATCGCCAGATTGGCTTCAGAATAAATTGAAGGCCGTGGGGGTCAGACCGATCAATAATGTGGTGGATGTAACCAATTACATCAATCATGCCTTTGGCCAACCACTACACGCCTTTGATGCATCAAAGATTACAGGAACTGAAGTGATCGTGAAAACCATGCCCAAGGGAACCAAGTTTGTGACATTGGATGAGGAGGAACGAGAATTACACGAAAACGATTTAATGATCTGTAACACAAAAGAAGGTATGTGCATCGCTGGGGTTTTTGGTGGAGCTGAATCTGGAGTGACCGAGCAAACCACATCTATTTTTCTTGAGTCGGCCTACTTCAATCCTGTTTGGGTACGGAAAACGGCAAAACGACACGCCATCAATAGTGATGCATCGTTTCGTTTTGAACGAGGAATTGATCCAAACAACACTGCATACGCAGCCAAGCTTGCGGCAAATATGATTGTAGAGCTCGCTGGAGGTGAAATCAGCAGTGAATTGTCAGACACACACCCAGATGTGTTTCCAAGTTTTAAAGTGAGGTATCGCTTAGATAAGGCCAATGCATGCATTGGACACGAGATAATAGAGCCCGCTACTCAAAAGATTCTCGAAGGTCTTGATATTGAAGTGTCGGAGAAAAATGGTTCGGACTGGGAGTTAAACATACCTCCATTTAAGGTTGATGTAACTCGGGAGGTCGATGTAATCGAGGAAGTA
>JALRDM010000413.1 GCA_023262195.1 Salibacteraceae bacterium
CCCCATCGAGCTGATTTATAATTTGTTTCATTTCATCTTCAAATCCTATCTCGAGCGACTTATCAAACTCATCCAATACCAAATATTCAATTTGATGGGTATCTATAGTGCCCCTGCGTATGTGATCCGCCAATCTACCCGGGGTGCCGACTATTAATTCTGGTGGATGCTTCAAATTCAGGCGATCTTGATTAAATGAATGACCGCCATAAACCGAGTTTATCTTTAATCCTGAACCCATTTCACGAACCACCTGCTCTATCTGGATGGCAAGTTCGCGTGTAGGAACAACCACTAATGCTTGCAAGACCGCGGTATTAGTTTTAATGGACCGAATTATGGGTAGTAAAAATGCAAGCGTCTTTCCAGTACCTGTTGGCGATTGAATAATTATATCTGCATTTGAGTCAATAGCCGTTTGCGCCTCGCTCTGCATTTCATTGAGGCCTTTGACACCAAGCTTTTCTAAAATTTCTGGTAGCGTTTTTATGACAATCATTCCTGTTTGAAAATCATATTATGATGTATTGACAGCACCACCTGCAATTTATCTCCCGCTGTTTGAAACTGATCCATCGCACCCAGTCTAACCCCAAAACCATCTGTAATTTGATATCCCAACCCTACATATAGCCAGTTCCGATCAAACCGAATTGGATCTGTGTTTATGAATACTTCATTCCAAATGGGTATATACCACGTTTTGGCCTGAACCTTCTTGTTATTTAGTGGAACATCAATGAATACGGAATATCTCAATCGGAAGGCAAATGGAGCATTTTGCACAAATCGTTCTTCTGCGCGGTATCTATGCCTTAGTAACACTCTTCCCACACTATGTCTTAAATCCACATCTTGGAAAATTCGATTTTCGAGTGTAGTATTATTAGAATCTCCCTCGTTTTGAAATAGAAAAAATGAATAACCTGCCAAATAGCTCGACCTAGTCGGTGTGTGAAAGTATTGAATCCCGGGGCGCACGATGATATGATCCAAATCGCCGATCAATCCATGATCCCGGTGCTGCGCATCGAAAACAAAGCGCCACGGACTATCATTGACATGGGCATTCAAAAAATAAGCCTGCCAGTTGCCCAGTTTGCTCTGTGCAACTGAGTATCCAGGAATAAGACTTAAAAGTATAGAGAAGACCAATACTCTTTGCATACGTCAAAACTAACAGTAGTTATGAGGGTAGAATAAAAGTTCTCTGCATAAAAAAAGAGGTGCTTGCACCTCTTTAGTGTTTATATGACATCACAGTTTATTGTCCTTGACCCAGTGAAAAAGCCGGCTTGCCGTCAAATTCATAGAGATTCTCTGTCTTAACAATGTCTATGTCCATTGCCAGCGCTTTTTGCATAACCGCCATAAGCTCATCCTTGGAAACTTCAGCACCATTCGAAGTGCTAAATCTGCACCTCCAGTGATCCGTACAAAACGTCTCATCAAACCCATTCGGCCATACCTTGATTCCTCTATTGGTAATCATGGTCAGTTTAAGATTTTCAGTAGTAATCTGTGATAACCGACCTCCGAGGTCATCTGCATCGGTACCATTCCAATCTACAAAAGCATCAAATCCTTTGAGCACTTTTTTCGCTTGTGGACGCTTCTTGTATGGAGCTACACTCACTGGCTTATCTGCTTTATAGTCTGCTGGCTTAAGCTTGGCAGGAGTTTTTCCCAATCGAGCGATCACAGCTTGTGTAAACTCTTTGGTTCCGACTTTTTTCGTGCTGATTCCTTCTTTATAAATATCAGCCGTATGGATTCCTTCTTCCATCGTGCATCGCCATGCGTTCTCTATATTGGTAGCAATTTCACTTTGACCAAGGTGGTTGAGCATCATAATTGCTCCATTTAAAAGTCCAGAAGGGTTTGCCATATCCTTACCAGCAATATCTGGCGCTGATCCGTGAATAGCTTCAAACATGGCGCATTGATCACCAATGTTGCTTGAACCACAAAGTCCCACAGAACCAGCAATTTGCGCAGCTATATCAGAAATCACATCACCGTAAAGGTTTAGTGTAACGATTACATCAAAGATTTCAGGAGTATCGGCTAATCGTGCAGATCCGATATCAATGATGTAATGATCATTTTCAATATGAGCATATTCAGCTGCTATTTCGTTAAACACAGAGCGGAACAATCCGTCTGTTTGCTTCATGATATTGTCCTTAGTAAAACAAGTAACACGCTTTCGCCCATTTGCTTTTGCATATTCAAAGGCGTATCGTACAATTTTCTCACAACCGGGCCGGCTAATAAGCTTAAGGCATTGTACCACTTCATTGGTTTGTTGGTGCTCAATACCCGCATACAAATCCTCTTCATTTTCACGAATAATTACGATGTCCATATCCGTATGCTTGGTGCGTACAAATGGAGCATAGCTTTTGCATGGTCGCACATTTGCGTACAATCCTAATGCCTTGCGCGTAGTTACATTTAGACTCTTATAACCGCCTCCTTGTGGAGTTGTAATCGGAGCTTTTAGATAGACCTTGTTTTCACGTATGCTTTTCCATGCATGCGTACTAATCCCACTTGTATTACCAGATAGATACACCTGCTCACCGATTTGGATTTCATCATATTCAAGTTTTGCTCCCGCGGCCTTAAGTATCTCCAAAGTGGCGTCCATAATTTCAGGACCAATTCCATCTCCTTTAGCTATCGTAATCTTATGCATTTCTGTTGATTTTTTCGTGTGCAAACGTATGCAGTATAAGCCAGTGGATTTTTTTAAACTCATTATAATTCACATAAGCATCTGTTATGTTTAGACAAGAAAGCGTTTACTTATTTATATGATGATAAAATGCCTCATGAACCAAAATTCATAAACAGTGTTTATAACTTTAATAAATAATCGTTAACCAATGTTGATAGTAATACTATTATGTTTGCATAACATTATAATCTTATGACTCCACCACAAAATGCTATACAGA